>NZ_CP007773.1:926497-1235330 GCF_000816305.1 Campylobacter subantarcticus LMG 24377
TTTAATATATTCAGATCTTTGTTCATCTTCTATCAAACTAACTTCATTTTTATCATCAAAATTTATATTAGATATTTCTTTGTATATTTCTTTGTATAATATTTTTACATAAGTATTTACATATTTGCTACCCATTGTTTCGCCATACATTTTATTTATGTTAAAATTATCTTCATCATCATACCAAACAAAATAATTTTTTTCTATATTATTAAATATTTTATCTCCATATTTAATGAAATAATAAATCCAACTAGTATAGTCTATATTACTTTCGTTATTGAGATAATCTGAAATCAAATGCTCTAATATTTTATTTGAATCATAATCTGAAAAATTATCCTTAATAAATTTATATTTTTTAAAAAAATTATAAAATAAATTTATGTAATTTTCTATATCATCTTGATTATTCTTGGTTAATAAGATTTCCCATTTATTATTAACACCAAAGTAATATTTTGAACCAGAGCCAGCAAAACCAATATATTTTACATAGTCATCTATGGTTAGCAAAGACCTAATAATTAAATGAGTTTCACTATTAAAAATTTTATCAATATTATCACTTGCAAATTCTAACAATTCTTTATCTTCGAACAAAAAGAAAGATAGATCTCCACAAATATATTTATAATCTTCTAATTTTTGAATAACGCATTTTAAATTATTGTCATTTTGTGTATATTTTGCTTTATACACTTCTTGATCCAATGAATCTTTGCTTATATCCGTATTTGTTAATTTTACTTCATTATTGATTAGGTGGGTATATATATTTTCTTTTGCATTAACTAAAGACATATTTAATATATAATGTAATTTTTCATAAGATAAAGTAGCAGTATAATCTATTTTACCTTGCTTTAAAGCTCTAATTCTTTGAGTTAAATTTCTTACAATTCTAAGTTTATCTAATAAATTTACAACATTAATATTGCCTTCATTTTCTACAAAATTACTAATGATGATGAATAATAATATTTTTTGCTGTAAATTAATCAGATTACCCTTATCATTATTAATTACTTTTATTAATAAATCTGGATATTTATCAAATAAAGCTAATTTATTTTTTTCAAAATTATCTGAAAGGTTTTCCTTGTTAAAATTAGCTATATTTTCTAAGTATTTAATAGCTTTAAAGAAGAAATCAATATTTTCATCATTAAAATACACATTTTCAATCAACTTACTAATGTTTTTTTTCATATTTTCAAAATCAGCAACTGCTGTTTTTTCTTTATTTTTTACATGAAGCATTTCACTGATAAAATAAAAAAAATTCATAAAAGCATCATCTATCAAATAGTGTTTATTTTTAAAACCTAATCTCCAAAACAAGTCTGTCCACTCGCCATCAATATTTTTTATAAAATATTCTTTGAAGGGATTTTTCTTTTTACTAATTAGAAATTTTTCAAATTCTGCTTTAAAAATTTCAAAATCTGTTAATTTTTTACCTCTAGCATTCATTTTTATATATAAATCATCATCTAAATTAAAATTCTCTAGTTTAATAAAATAAAATTTAAGTAATTCTAATTTATCAAAGAATTCTTCGTTGTTAAATTTTTTATGTATATCATCTATCATTGCTAGCATAGATTTAATAGTAGGATCATTATCCCAAAAATATAAAAACCAACTGCTGTTTTTAATTTTTTCAGATAATTTATCACCATCTTCAAAAGTATTAAATTCTTCTTGTATTAATTTTTTGACAAAACTCTCTTGAACTAGCTCTAGTTTCATAAGTAAATTTTTTTAAAAAATCTATTTCTTTATCTTCCTTTTTTCCGAAGTACCAATAAAGTAAAAAAATAGTAGTCAGTCTTTGTTGTCCATCAAGCGGCAAAAAAACATCATTTTTAACACTTCCATAAATAAAATCTAAACGCATTTCTTTATTATTGTTCAAGTGTGCAAGAATATTGTCTAAAAATTTATTCCTAATAACACTAGCCTCAATTCTTCCTTGCGCATAATCTCTCTGTATAATAGGAATTTTAATTTGACATTCTTCAATTAATTTTTTAAAATTGGTAATATTTTTAAGCATTGTTATTCTCCATTTTTTATAAAAATTTTGATTTTTTCTTCAATAGCTTTTAAATACGAATCTTGATCACTACTAGTCCAAAAATAAATATTTTTTACATCATCAAATTTTTCACTATAATACTTCATAAACACATTTTTAGTGCATAAAGGGATGAATTTTCCATTTTTTTCATCTTCTTTTAATTTATTTCTTTTAATAGCAAATATATGATTGCTAAGCCTACTATTTGTATCAAGCGAAAGCAAAGTCAAATTAGCTATACTATGTTTATCTTCAGGACTAAAATATTCAAAAACATCATTAGTTATATCAGCAAATTTTTTATCATCAATGTTTTCATTTATATTATTAATAAGTTTTTTTAATAATGAAGTTGTTTGTTCATTCGAATTATCATCTTGAAGTAATTTTAAAACATCAATAATTTCTTTTATCCATTGTTTTTTTTCATCTTTGCTTTTTATGGTAAATCTGCTTTGAGGATTTATGTGCTCTAAGCTCCATTTTTCTGATATAAATTTATCAAATGAAAATCTTATATCACTCTCTAAGTATGTAGCTATGTTAAATAGCAATAATATCTTCTTTATCTCCTTTTTATTATATTCATAGCTCATTTCCTTTATTTCACTTATATTTTTTACATTTACACGCTTACTAATTTGCTCCTCTATAAATAGCATAAAATCCTCTTTGCTCTTTTTTGAAGATTCTTTATAAAGATTAACTAGTGATTTTTCGCTTTCTTTGTTTTCTAAAACATTTAAAACATTTAAAACATTTAAATAGCCTATTAAATGATATAACTTATGATTTTCATACCAATATTTAAATGTTAAAAATATTTTTTTAACTTCTAGCCAAATTTCATCTAATTGTTTAAATTTATCATTTTCAAAATTTAATTCTTCAGAAAAAAATCTATAAATTGCATAAGAGTCTTCATATTTTTCATCTTTTTTTATTTTATAGTAAGTTTTAAACAAAAGCTCTATTCTTGCTGGATAATCTTCATCGCTAGTTAAAAATCTCCAAAATTCGTTGTTTTGTAAGGCATATTCCATTTCATCCCATTCTTTAGAAATTTCAATTTGTCTTAAATCAACTTCTTCTTTTTTAAAGTTATTGCTATTTAAAAATAAGGCTTTGATTAATTCGGCATTAGTTAATGGAATTTTTCCATTATTTATTCTTGAGAATACTTCCCTTTCATCTTCATTATCTTCTATTTCATGCCATATAATTCTCACATTTTTTGCTATATTATTTTGTGATGTTAAAATTCTAAAAAATTCTTGCCTTCTGTTGTTATTTTCACTAAACCATTTTTCAATATATTCATAAGCCTTACTCATATAATAAAAATCAATATTTAATTCTTTTTCATTTGTTTTGTATCTTTCTTGTATATTTTCTAAAAAATCTTTACTATCTTCTCTAGTTTCATATTCTATTTTAAATGATTCATATCTACTATCATCCATATATAATTTAAAATGAGAAAGAATCATATATATAGTAGTAAGTCTTTGTTGCCCATCAACTAATTTATATTTTTTTCATCTTGTTCGTATTTTTTTACAATAATCGGCTGTAAGCAATAAAAACTATCTTTCTTATCATCTTCTTTTTCACAAAAATTCCATATATCTTCTAATAAATCTCTAACTTGTATTTCATCCCATCTATAACCCCTTTGATAAGATGGAATTACAAAATTCAACCCAAATAAATCATTTATTGATTTAATATCACTCATTATCTTCTCCAAATATCTTTTTTTCATTTTGTTCTATAAAATCTAAAATGCTCATAATTTCACCTAAATTATTAAGTTCCATTTTAGATATTTTTTTATCATACTCTTCTTTTGTTCTTTTTTTGATTTCAAAGAACTCTTTCTTATACTCTTCTTTAGGTATTTTTTTATCACTATATAAACAAAATCCTAATTCTAGTGTATACAAATCTTTATTTTCATTTTTAACTTGATTATAAATTTCTCGATTAAAATCATCTATTTCTTGTTGTGTAACTTCAATTACAATATAACTCAATAATCTCAAAAGGTATATTGTATAATAATACTTATCATTTATATTTTTATTTTTTAAATTGGTTATAAATTCTGATATTTTTGTATTAAAACTATCTTCTAATTTTATTTTTTTATTAATTAGTATATTAAAAACACTATAAAACATATTTGAACGCTGTAAAGCTAATGTATTATAACCACCAAATCTACCACTTAAAAACGCATTTATATATTTTTTAATAATATTAGTTATATTAGAGAAATCTAAATTTTTATTTTTTTGGTATTGATTAGATAAAAAATAGTTCATACCATCATATTGAGAAATTCCTAATAAATTATTTTCTAATTTTTCATTAAAATTATCTATAATTAGATTAAAATTTTCTTGAGTTAAATTTATCCAAGAGCTAAATGCTAAAAAATTATCAAATAATTTACTATATTTAGTTGTAATAAATCCTTGAGTAATAAAATTTTTACAAATATTTTTATAGATCTTATTTATATCTTCATTATTGTCTAATTTTAATACATAGCTTTGCTTAAAATATTTATCAAAAATATTTTTTAAATCTTGATTTTCAACATACTTAATGGCAAAGCTAAATAAATATATATCTATGTCGATAGATATATTTTCTTCTTTATTTTTTTCTTTTTGCAATCCTTCATTAGCCGAATAAATTAAAAATGACTTTACAACATTGTCATATATAGATTCTAAAGAACACATAAGTTTTAAATCTATTTCTATGTTAAGTATTTTTTGAAAAATATTACTGATTAGATATATATTATTATTTATATTAAAACCACCATTTTTATAGTTATTATAATCTCTTGAAATTTTTTCTTGTAATTCGTTAATTTTAATCAAGTTTTTATCTATATAGCTATCTAGCTCTTTTAAAGATTTGACCTCTAATCTATTCTTTTTAGGTAATTTTAAATAAAGCTCATCTGCATCAATTTTATTCATCTCTTTTAAATAAGTTCTTATTTGTTCTTCATTTTCTTTGGTTACACCTTTAAAAATAAAATTTTTTCTATTTATTTCACTTATAAACCAAGTAGTATAATCTTTATTTTTAAAAGCATTTTTAGATACTCTTTTTAGAGTATTATAAGATTGTATATAATGTTCATTTTGATAAAGCCAAAAAGCTAAGTTTAGTTCTTCTTCATCACTTAGATCTTTCAATGAAAGTTCTTTTATTTCTTTTTCTATATTATCATAATTGAAATATAAAATATTTTCTATATCTTTTTTATCTTTATAATCAGGTTTTATGTATTTATTGTTTATGTAAATTAAAGTTTTGGTTAAATTAGCTATTGCTTTGTAGTTTTTTTCATCAACAAAGTTAATTAATTTTTTATTATTTATTGATATACAATCAATATCAAAGCTAATATCTTTTGTATCCAATGTGAAATAATTTTTAAAATCTTTTACAAAAGATTTTAAAATTACAAATTTGCAATTTCTATATTTTTGTAAAAATTCTTCTACTTTGTCATTTATCTCTTGATTGTTTAATTTATTCAAAATTAAACAATTTTCATCAATATCGTTAAAAAATAAATTTAATACATTGTCAATAGAATTATTAATTTCATTTTTAAAAAAGAAATCATATAAAAATTGTTCATAATCATTTTTTTTATATATTTCATCTAAATATAAAATATAAATATTTTTATTTTTATAAAAATCAAATTCTAATTTATCAAATTTTTTATTTATTTTGACAAGATATACAGGTTTTATGTTGCTAGCTTTAGAATTTACCCATGAAATGATTTGTTTTACATTGCTATCACTAAGCGAATATCCCATTAAAACTACCAAATCAGTAGAAAAAATACCTTTGATATAATTTTCTATTAAGGGAAAATTATCAGAATATTTTAGATAATCATCTTCTTTAAAAACTATATTTTGATCTTCTAAACTCCCATGCATTTTAATAAGCTTTGAAAATCCAGTTGCAAATCCTATATCTTCATCTTTTTTTATAATATTATAAAAACAACCTTCCTCATCTATTGCTTTTTCAAATAGATTATCCCAATTAGTAGTGATAAGATTTTTTAGATTTAATTTTACTATTTTTTTATGCAAGTCGTTTGGTTGTTTATTATTAGGAATAAATTCGCTTAGCTTTTGATAATAATAATTTTCTCCAAACTGATTATAAAATTTTTCTGCTAAAACTAAATTATATTCAGAATATTTTTCGTTGCCATAAAGTTCTTTTGAAATATCTTCTATAAGTTTACTCCAAGTAGGTAAGCGAGAATTAGCACTTATGCCAGCTCCTGCAAATATACTTAAATAATTTTCATCGAGCGCTTTTTTAATATTTTTAATACTAGTATTTAAAAATACTTCATATTGTTCTTTCTTCATCACTCACATTCCATTTTGCCAATCTCATCTATCAAATCAACGCTTTTTATAGATAAATCAATGATTTTTAAAAGAAGTTCATAGATATATTTACCACCTTGATAATCATTTGGATTATTTTCTATTAAACTTTTTTTATCTATGCTTATTTGGTATCTATCGATAATCCAATCAATCGCACTTTTGCCATTGATTTTATACTCATAAGCAATATTTGGTATATTTTTTATAGTGATATTTTGATTATAAAAAATATCATTTCCTAGTTTTTTCATCTTAGTGACTTTGTAAAATTCATCATTGCTTATATCAGCTAAGATACCATCTTTAAATTCTACTTCTTTAAACATCTCATTGTTTTCATAGTTTAAATGTAAAGTGGCTAGTTTTTTACCCAAAATGCTTAAGTTTTTAAAATCTTTACTTATAGGCACTCTTGGAGCTTCTTTTGAAAGTTCAAATTTGCATTTTTCTAAATAGCCTTTGTGATTTAAAATAGCATATATATAATAAAATATATCTTCTTTGTTTATAGTTTCATCTTTTAATTGTTTTTTAAATTCATCTAAAGCAAAATCACTTATAGCGTATTCTTTACTTCCATTTTCTTGATAAAAATAAAGCGGAAAAGCTTGAGTGTTGGCTAAAGTTTGATAGTCGGTTATAGAATTTACTATAAAAGATGAAAATTCTTTAGTCGCCATTAAACTTGTTAAAATCAATAAATTCTCATCTGTATTTTTAGGAAATAATTTTGAAAATTGAGATTGTTCTTCATTCCAAGTTTTATCCCAGTAAAGATATTCTTTAGTAAAGGGACGATGAGAAATTTCTCTTATATTTTCTTGATTAAAATCTGTAAGGGGTATTTTAATAAGAATATGTAACTATCTCTAAATAATTTTAGCAAAACTCCCAAATAATAGGCTTTTAAAACATATAAAAACAACTTTTTATCTTTCCAAATCTAAAGCGTAAAATATCCCAAATATCCCAAAATATCCGTTTTATCCCAAGAAAGTGATTAAATACTGTTTAAAAGGCAGATAAATGCGAAGTTTATTTTTAAATTTTAAATCCTAAAAAATGTTTTACTCTCCAAAGATAGTTACATTTTTACTTAAAATAAACTTATATTTTATTTTTAATGTAACTATCTTTATAAAACGCTATATAATCATAATTTAACCATTTTTTATATAAAAATAATATGTAACTATCTATAGCTTTAAGGTTTGAAGGATAGTTACATATAAAACTTAAACTTTTTTTAAAATAAACTTAAAAATCAACCTTTCAAAATAAAATCTTTTCATTGCTTTTTGCAATTTTTTGTTAAATTCTTTTAAATTAAAATAAAAGGATTGAACATGCAAATGCAAGAAGTAATTGAGAAGTTAAAAGACATACTTGCAAGTGAAGGTAAGTGCGAATTAAAAACAAAAGATATAGCTAAAGAATTAGGTATCCACCCAGACACTTTTAATTCTATGAAATTTAGAAACTCCATTCCTTATGCACACATTTTAAACTTCTTAGAAAAAAGAAATATTAGCATTAATTACTTCTTTTATGGAAGCTCTCCAAAAGATCAATTAGAATGTGAATACAAATATAAAATTTTAAAACTATATAAAACCAATGCTAGCTTAGGTGGAGGTGGTATTAATGATATTTTAGACTTTGAAAACATATTAATAGATCAAAAGATATTAGATTTTTTTAAAACAAAAGATTGTGAGCTTATTACTTGCTATGGTGAGAGTATGGAGCCAATTATCAAAGATAGAAGTATTTGCGTAATAGATAGAAATAAAACTTTTAAGAATAAAAGTATTTGCATAGTTAATACTAAAGATGGACTTTTTATCAAACAAGTTTTAAAACAAGATAATGGAGTGATTTTACACTCTTTAAATCCTTTATATAAAGACATATTTTATAAAAATGGAGATTTTTTGCTAATTGGCGTGGTAGTTGGAGAGCTTTCTAAGATCTAACAGCACACAATAAGCTAAGCCAAGCTATTGTGTGCTTAATCAACAAAAGGAGAAAAAATGAAAGAGATTAAAAACTATACTGATGAAGAATTAAAAGAAAAAATCATGCAGGATTTAGAGGATGAATTTAAAATTTTGTATAAAAGACTTTTAAAAGAAAAAGATTATCTAGTAAGAGATAATATCTTAGAGCTTATGACTATTTATAATATGGGTATAAACTCTTACTCAATCGCAAAAATACTTGAAATAAATGAAGAAAAAACCATTATACAAGTGCCTTTATTTGAAAGATATATAATCGGTAGAAAATTTGTAGTTCAATACAATAGCAAAAAACAAAGATATGAATTAAAAAGTACTTTTTGTGAATTTTAAGGGGTTAAAAATGAGTATAAAATATCCAAATATAAAAGTTAAATTGGTCGGAGAAGATGGTAATGCTTTTTCAATTTTAGCTAGAGTTGATAGTGCTTTAAAAAAAGCTAAAATAGACAAAGATATTAGAGATGAGTTTTTCAAAGAAGCTACAAGTAAAGACTATAATCATTTATTAAATGTAGTATCAAGTTGGGTTAAAACAATATAGCTTACAACAGCACACATTCAGCTAAGCCAAGCTAATGTTGTCTTATCAAAACAAAAGGAGATAAGATGAATAGAATAATATCAGATATAAGACAAGGTGTTAGCAAGGGATTTATAAATGCAATTTGCAATGGCAACAATGATGTTGTATTAGAGTATCTTAAAAACGGTATGAGTGCTACTAAAGAATGTATGGGCGAACAACCTATGTTTTATGCTATTAATCATAATAATTTTGGAGCTATTTTACTCTTATTAAAATACGGAGCTATTTTAGAAAAAGATTATCTAGAAGAATACAAAGAAAATTTTAGAAAAGAAGCTTTAGAATTTTTAGCTTCTTTGCTTAAGTAAAAGAGAATATTATATTCTCTTAACTTTATTCTTAAAAGTTCATTATTAAAACCTCCTTGCTCTCTTTTCTTTTTAAAACATTATTATTTAAAGAATATCTTATCTTTAATTCTTTAATATTAAAGCCCCTATAAAGCTCTCTTACAAGCTCACAATCATTATAAGAAAGCATAAATTTGCCCTTGATGTTTTTTAACAACTCATTTAATAGTTTATGCTCTTTTATTCCAAAACCATTAGTGTTTTTATAATAATTTTCAGTCCCCACATAAGGTGGATCTAAATAAAACAAAGCTTCATTATAATCATATTCTTTTAAAATATATTCAAAGCTTTTATTCTCAATACTAGCATGTTTAAGCCTTTGTGTATGTAAGCTAAAATCTCTAAGCAATCTTTTTGGCGCTCTTTGTTTGCTCATAGCAAATTGCCCCATGTTTGATCCAAAAGAAGTACTAATAAGATAAAAATAAAAAGCAGCTCTTTCTATATCATTTCTTGGCTTTAATTCTTTATTTTTTATCATTGCAAATATCTTTCTACTCACTAACATAGAATTAAGCACATTTGCTAAGCTTTGTGGTTTATTTCTAATACAAAGATGTAGATTAATAAGCTCGTTATTTATATCATTAATAACTTCTATTTTTGAAGGACTTTTTTGATAAAAAACACTCAAAGCTCCACCAAAAACTTCTATATAAGTTTTATGCTCTGGCATTAAAGCAATGATTTCTTTAGCTAAATAGTTTTTACCACCCAACCAAGCAAAGGCGGCTTTTAATTTAGTTTGTGTAGGTTTAGTTTGTGTGCTAGTTTTTAGAAATTTGTTTATAGTGTTCATAACAAATTCCTTTTAAAATAAAATTTAATTAGCTAGCTTCTAAAAAGAAGGTTATAATGCTTTTGCTAGTTTTTAGAAAGGAGAGCTTATGGCTTTCCTATTTTAGTTTTTGCTAATTTTTTTAATAAAATCTTTAGTATCTTCATAAATTGTTTCTCTTACGCTTTTATGTAAAACATTGTTATTATCTATTGGTAAAAAAGCTCTTGCTGGTATATATTTGCTACCATATTGATGAGTAAGTCCATATTTAAAACCTTTCTTGCTTTGTATATTATTAAAAACTTCTACACTATTTTTACTAACTTTACTTTGCCAATTCGTTTCTTTGCTTAACTCACCATCTCTTTTTAAAATACCATTATTTTTTCCTTCTTTAATTTTTTGTTTTATTGTTGCTGGTTTTAAACCTTGCCATTTTTGCCCAAAAATACTACGCTCATTTTTAAAAGAATCTATGATAGCATTTCTTATACTTTCTCCAGCACCTGCTAAAATGCTTTGCCCATGTTTATCCATATCTATTAATTTATCACAAGCCTTAAAAAAGTTTTCAAGTCCTTTAATCTCTATATAATCGCTCATAAATTACCCATAAATTGTAGTATTGATTTTATTTTGCTCTTGTTTTCTTAAAGCATCAAATATGCTTTTTTGTATAGCAGTAGCAAACTCTTGCATATTAAAATTACCATCTTTTGTGGCTATATTAAAAGTACCATTGACCGTTACATTGATACTGCCATTGTTAAAGCTTGGAGTAGAATTAATTGGTATTTGTTTGATGCTTTTTGTTTCTAAAATTTCATTTGTTTGTGGTAATTCATCCCCATAAGCATTAATAATCTTTTCTTCACTTTGTTTATTGGTACTTACTTTGACTTCATCATCATTTAAACCAAAAAATCCTAAAACATCATTTATGAAATTTCCTACAGAAGCTATTGCTTCACTAATCCAAGAAAGTTTATCTCCAAACCACTCAAACATACCACCAAAAATACTATAAAAGAAGTCGCTTATTCCTTGCCAAATAGAATTAAAAATATTTGCTATTGGCTCAAAAATAGGTTTAAGCCATTCTATAAAAGAGACAAACCAAATCTTAACTTTATCCCAGTTAGCTATAATAACTCCTGCAATAATACCAATTGCAGCCAATGCAATACCAAGTGGACTAGTAAGCATTGTTATGGTTAAAAATTTAATATATCTTGCTACATTTATAAAAGCTTTAGAAAGATTTGCTAGTGCAAGGTTTAATCCTATAACAGCTTTTTTATAAATAATCGCTGCAATCACACTAGCTATTAGTCTGATTCTTACTAGTTTTAATGCAAGAGCTTTACCAATAAGTGATATTTTTGAAATATTACAAGAATTGGCAAAAGCTAAAAGATGAATTCTTGCTGCTATTAAGGCATTTTTGAATAAAAGAGTGGAATCTTTAACATAGTTTTTAGCAAATGCATATGCTAATATTGCTGGTTTTGCAAGTAAAAAAGTAACGGTAGCTGTAGCTATAATTGTACTAAGTACTGGAAAATTTGAAAGTAAGGTATCTATGATATTAGCAACAAAGCTAAAACCTAAAGCTACTGATTTAACTACAGGGAGCAAAGCATCTGAAAATTTAATTGCAATGGCAGTAATGTTATTGCCAAGTATTTTTAAAGCAGCAGCTGTTGTATCACATTTATTAGCTAATTCTTTATCCATAGACCCTTTTTTCTCTTCAGAATTTGCCATTTTTAAAAGTTCTTGGTAACGATCATAATTATTCATAAGTGTTGTAATAGATCGTATTGTTCCTTGATCTACACCAAAAATATTAGTCATAACACCTATTTGCGATTCTTTATCCAGCATTTTAATCCTAGATAATAATAGATCAATAGCTTCTTGAGAGTTTTTGTTTAAAGCTTTTTTCATAAATTCACCACTAAGCCCTAATTGCATAAAAGCTTCTTCTGCTTTTTCCCCTAAAGAATCCGCAGTGGATAGTTTTACAAACATATTAGAAATTGCTGTTCCTGCAACTTCAGCAGGAATTTTCACTTCATCAAGGGTGGCCGCAAGTGCAGCCATATTTTCTCTTTGAAGTCCTACAAGATTGCCCATTCCACCAATTCTACTTATAATATCTACTATATTCTTAGCATCACTAGAACCTTTATCTGCTAAATAATTAATACTATCACCTAAATCTTTTATACCTTTTACATCAGTTTGTAAATTTGCCATAAGACCACCTATGGCCTCACCAGCCTCATCTGCTCCCATCTCGAAAGCAACTCCCATTGCAGTAGCTGTTTTTCCAAACTCAAGAGCTTCTTTACTAGCTAAACCTAACTTTCCTCCTTCACTTACTATTTTTGCAATCTCTTCAGCACTCATTGGTAGCTTTTTAGTTAAATCTATGATATCTTGCTTGAAATCTTTTAAACTATGTCCCTCACTAAGCTCTGTTACTTTTTTTACATCAGCCATTGCACTTTCAAAATCAATTCCAACTTTTATACTTTTACCAACAATCCCACTGCTTATTAAATTTCCTAAAGTAAAAATTTCATCTTGCAATCCTTTTCTTTGAGCTTTTAATTCTTCTCTTAGATTGCTATTTAATTTAAGGGTATCTAGTTGTTTTTGTAAGCCACTAATGCCGAGTTTGGTTTTTGCTGCTACTTTTTCTAAATTATTAAAATCTTTAACTATTTTACCAACAGCACTTGCATTTTTAGTCACTAAACCTAAAACAACACCAATTCCAATACTTCCAGCATTTTCCATATTCAACCCTTTTTAAGTGTTTGTATTTTAAAATCTTTGCTATGAAAGTTTTAAAATTTATTAACGATGATATGATTTCACACATTGCTTTATTACTAACAACACTTATACCTGCTTTTTTAATAAGTTATCAAAGTGCAAATGATGGTTTTTTTAATACAATAGCTATTTTTATTTTTTCTTATTTTATAGGCATTATCATAACTGCTATTTTAATGATGATTGTGCCACCTATTACACTTTTAATTGTTTTACCAACTTGGTGTTTAATTGCAGTTTTAGACTTTGTTTTATATGTAGCTTTAAAATTTTGTTCTTTTAAAAATAAAACAATCAAAAACTCTTAGCCTTTAACAACTCTTTTGCCATTTCTAAAGCTTTTTCAAATTCTTCCAAATCTAAATCTAACACCTCATTTAAACCCCAATTTAAACTATGGCTTATAAGAGCTACAGCTTCTAAGCTATAACTCCTGCTTCTTGCAAAAAATCTTTAAGAGCATTTTGCAAAGCCATAAAATCTTTAAGATTTAATTCTTCTATGTCGCTTTCTTGTTTATTTGTAAGCGTAGCTATCATATAAATAGTTTGATCCATTTCTTTATCGCTTTTATTGGTAGCATTTTTTAAAACACGCACATTAGGTGCTTTCATTTTTAACTCTTCGCCATTTTCAAGTTTAATTAGTTTTTCTTTCATCTTTTACTCCTTTTAATGTTTAAATTTCAATTAACCAGCATTTAAATAGTTAAATTAGAGCGCACACCACTCATTAAATCAATACCATTAATCATTAAAATAGTATTTTTATGATCATAAGTAATAATTGGTATTTTGTTTCTTCTTTGCATATAAAAATGAACAGCCATTTTTACTTCAACTTCAACTTCTTTTCCGCTTTCATGATCACTTTCATTTAAACTTATAAACTCACCCATGATTTCAGCACTAATTCCATGATTATCACCTCCTTGATGCACACTTTCTCTAAAAAGAATGGGTGCTTTAATAGTGCTATAAGTTGTATGAAAAAATGCAGCATAAAGTACTGGATCAACCACAGAAAGTTTAAAAGAGATTTCTAATGGTTTTAACACGCCACTACCATAATTTGCACTTAAAACTCCTTTTGTTTCTATCATTTCTTGCTCTATATCAGGAAGTTTTAGATTTCTAACTACTCCTAAGTAACCCTGACCATCTATATAAACATTACATTCTTGTATAACTTCCCCGATTCTTCTTTTCATTTTTACTCTCCTTGCATAGTTTTAATCAAATCATCACTCCACTCATCTGAGTATTTGAAGTTAATGGTTAGTTGTTTTACAATTGGGTTATTCATGATTTTTACTTTTAAGTAAAACTTACCAGCACTAACATTACTTGGAGTGTTTTGCTCTTCATCCCACTCTACATCATAGCCAATTAAAACCTTAGCACCTTTTAAATTTCTTAGCATTTCCTCAACACTAATTTTCACAAAATAAAGCTCACTAGCTTTTTTATCAATTGCTTTAAAAGAAGCCTTTTGGGCTGATATGGCTATACGATCAAAAGTTCTTACTCTTGCTAAATCTTGCCATATGGTATCTTCATCACTACTTTCCCCGCCCCAAGTTCTAAAGCCCTCATAAAGAATACAAGTTGAAATATGATTTTTTCTTAATCTATCTGCATCACAATCTTCACCCATAATAAATTCCACAAAATGCTCGCTTCCAGTTACTCCATTCATAACTCTATTGGAGTAAGAATCACTAAAGCCATATTCTTTATCTCCATCAGTATGTGCTATCATTGCTGCTATGATTGGACTTTGAGGAACATAGGTGTATTTTCCTTGGGTATTTAAAATTTGCACCCAAGGCCAAGTGGCAACCAATCTTTTTGAACTAAAACTTTCCATAGCATTAATAGCTTCTCCAGCATTGTTTGCATATAAATCTACTATAGCTGTAATATTCATAGCCTCTGCCACGCTTTGAAGTTTAGCTTTTATACCTGCTTCATGAGAATAATAAGGATCGATGATTAAATCAGGAGCAAAGCCTGTGCGATGCTTTGCTTTTTTAAACATTTCTATTGCTTCACTTGCATTTGCTAAAGTGTTTTCATCCTCTGTATCTTTTTCAAAAAAACTAATGATAATCACATTAGAAACATTTTGTAAATTAATGCATTCTAAAGTGTCTAAGAGTCTAAAATCTTGTAAATTATGCTCTTTAATCAAATCACCTACAAACTCTTTTGCCTTGCTTACATTAGAAAAAGCAAAAATTGGCATAGTTTGAGCACTCTCATATCCAGCTTTAGCATAAATCATATCTTTACTTGCACCCTCAATCACTCCAGCTATACCTATAGGTGTATCACTTTGTATAGATACACCACTTGCTGCACCATTTTCTATAGTAAAATTAACTCCATAATTAGCTGCCATTATTTAACTCCTTTTTTTGTGGTTTTTGTTGTCTTTTTGTTTTTTTGATTTGTTGGTGTAATTAAAAACAAATTTGCAAACTGACCATAATTACTAAATAAATTATTTTGCTCATCATTACTATGAGTATTACTTTGATAATAAGCTTTATAATAATCATCAAAGATATATCCAGCGTGATTTTCATTTTCTTTGGCAGTGCCAAAAGGTGGTAAAACTTGAACTTCATAAGGAATAATCTCTTTAATTACATCAGCTTTTGCGATAATCTTTTCAACACTTAAACTATGTATATAAACTTGACCGTAATACCCAGTGCCTCTTGCAAAAAACTTACTAGGAACTTCATCATTAAAAAGTATGATTTCTACCTCATACTCTCCATTTGAATTCCATAAGCTACAAGTTGTCCAAGATTGACCACTTGCAGCAGTATTGTCAAAATTAAAATAACGCATTAAAGATTGATGGATATTATGAGTAGATCTATAAATACCAGTTGTTTTAATTTTTCCTAAAACTTCATCTTTAGTTAATACTTGAGAAAGACAATCTATTCTTTGTGGTTGTGCGGCATTAGAAGTTCCACCTAAACCACTTTTTTGTATAATAAAATTACCTTCATCATAATTTGTGCTTAAACTCTCATCAAGTTTTACAGTATGAGCAAAGCCGTTAGAAAAAGCAAATAACACATCACTCAAACAACCACCATATTGCCCTGATAAAGTTTTCACTTTAAATTTTATTTTTGTATATTCTTCATTAGCTAACTTTTTCTTAGAAAACAAATCAAGCCATACTGAACCTTTTCCTTGATTTCTTATGCATAAATAAATAGTAGAGCTTTCCTCGTTAACATAATTTATTAGTGTTCCAACTTCAGCTTTTATATCAGGATTTGGCAACTCATAAGAAGTGATAAAACCTGCATCTTTTTGTGGTAGATTACTTACAATTTCTTCCACTATAGGTTGTAATTCTTCTTTGGAAACACCTTCGCCTTTTAAAGAAGCTAAAAACTCATCTTCACTTTTTCCTGCATTGCCTTCTTTGCCAAGCCAAATTTCATAAGCACTCTGTCCATTTTCTCCTTTGGCTCCAGTGTCTCCTTTTTCGCCTTTAATACCTTTAATTCCTTCTAGTTTATTATCTATAAGACCTTCTATAAATTCTTTATCGATTACTTCTGGTTTTTGAATTGGAGGTTTTATTAAATTACCTTGTCCATCTTCTGGTATATAAGAAATGCCATAATCCATTTAAACTCCTTTAAATACCTTTTAAAAAGCATTTAATTGCATGAAAGCTATTGCACGCATGATAAAAAATAAAAGTTTTAACACTAGAACATCCTAAGGCTTGCATAGCTTCTTTTAAAGCTAAATCTGCTAATTTATAATCATTTCTAGAATTAGCTCTTTCACATAAATAATCATGCACAACAACTGCACTTAAATATTCAGGTGAGTTTGGTGGAAAAATACTCCAAAAAATTCTAGGAATATTTGCCCCATTGCTTGTAAAATTAGCGGGTATTTTTCCTTTAAAGCTTTTTAAACTAAACTCATAATCTTGCACAAGTATAAATCTATCTTTGCTAAATGGTTTTAAAATTACTTTTTTCATTATTCCTCCCAAACGATAGCTTCTAAATCTTGCTTAGATTTAGCTTGATATACTTTTTGTTTTAATGCATTAGCTTTAAAAGTAATTTCTTGAGTATGATAAGCTACACTTGAAGCAAATTTTAAAAAATCTTGTGGTGTAAAAGTTATTTTTTCATCGTTTTTGTCAATCCAAATAATTTCAGAAATTAAGTTAGTCCCACTTTGCATATCAAGCATTAAATTAGTTACAGCTCCATTGATGTTGAGTTTATCTTTTTGGCTTGTTTGGAAAGTATGCTCATTATAAATAAGTCCGCTTTCTAAAGCCTCATCTCTTTTAGCTCTTATTTCATTAAGTTTGTTTTCTTTTATCTCTCTTAGTAAAACCTCTTCACTTTTAGGAGGATTTGTTATTAGATTAAACTCTTCTTCACTAATTTCAGTTAACCCCACTTTTATTTGTTCATCTCTAACATCATCTTCATAAGCATATAATTGGTTATTATCATTTGTATCTTTAAAATATCTCATTTATGTCTCCTATTAATTCCATATCATTTTTCGTATCCAACCACCTGTTGTGACATAAGTAGGATCAGTATATGTTGATATAAATTTAAATGTTTGGTTTGCTTCTATCCTAAAATAATTACAGATTAGTTTTGCAGTTGAACCAACACCTGGTAATCTTAAATATGATTTTTCTAATTCAAGAACATCATCCACGTAAAATCTCAGAAATCTTTTTTGATCTTGAATTTCAGCTCCATAGTGTTTTTTAACAAAAAATTCAAATTTTACTAATAATGGGTTTCTTGTAGTATTTGTATACATAACATCATGATTAATTGATTCTTGTCTATAAACACCTCTATTAAACATCACAGTTTCTCTAACAAAGTTTTTTGTTGCGTATTTAGAATCAATATTTTTTAGCAATTCAGTCCTTAAAGCATCTACAAGAGCTTTTGCTACACCTGTGTTTTCTTTTTTATTGATTAAATTAGTAAGTTTAGTCTCTAAAGCTTTATCTAAATTAGCTGCTGTTCCTTTATCTTCTTTTGTATTAATTAAAGCTTTTAATTCTTCTTCTAAAGCTTTAATTTTAAGCTCAAGTTCTATTTTAATAGCATCTACATAATCACGACTTGCCATAATCACACTAGGATCAAGTTTTAAGATAACTTCTTCTGCATTTGAAAGCTCCATTACCACTTTAATCATAAGCTCTTTAGCGCTTCCTTGCTCTAGTAATGGTTTATAAGTTCTTGGAGTATTACCAACAGCTAATAAATCTCCTTCTTCATCATAAATACCTATGGCATTTACTTCAAACCCGCCTATATTACTTGGAACATGACACATTAAATTAACATAATTAGGATTTTTCTCATCAATGCTTTTTGAGTTAATATTAGCTTCATAAACAACATCTTCTAAGCTTTGCATTTCTTCATTTGGTAGAATAACTTTTGAACTTAATTTAAAGCTTTTTAAATTAACTCCATTTCCACTAGCACGAGCAGCTATAAATTTAGCAATACCAATTTTTGTTAAAATAGTATAATATTCGCTTTTTGACATTAATACACTCCTTTAAAATCAACATTTGATTTTGATATTTCACACATAAAAATACCCATTGCATTAAAGCTTGATTTTTGTTTGCTTGAAATTTGTGTAGTTTGAAAAGGTAAAATCTCTAAAGCTTCCCCGCTAATTTCTACACTAGCATTAAAGCTATCATTTTTGCTTTCTATTTCTATTTCAATTGCTTCTAAAACACTTCTAACATTTTTAAAATCATAAATTAATCTTTCTAAAGTATTAAGCGTTCTTTCATCAAAGCTAACACTAGTTGTGCTTACTTTAACTTTAAAAAAATAAGCTTTTCCACTATACTCAAACCACTCTTTAACTACTGCTGTTGGAAACACAGCTTTTAAAGCTTCTTTTATAGCCCAAGCAGTGCCGTTGTATCTATCTAAAAGCAAGGCTTTAGATATAAGCATTCTTGCTTCTTTTTGGCTTAAACCATCAATACTTACATCATAAGCATTTGCTAAAATTGGCAATAATCTTTCATCACAATGCTGTGCTAAATTTGTGATACTAGCTAAATTTAAATCTTCAAATCTTGCTTTTGCGCTTAAATCAATAGCTTTGCTTTGTTTTGGGTGGTGGTTTAAAACTAAGCTATTCATAATATAGCCTTTTCATAGCTAAGTTCAAAACTAATTTTTGCAAACTCATCATCAGCTATTATTATGTTTGCTAAAGGTAATTCTTGCTCTTCTTCATTTATAATTTTTTCTTTAATGCTTAAAATTTCACTTTTATAAACCCCATCTTGATGTAAGCATTTATAAATAAATCCCAGTGCTAAATCTACACTTAAATCAAAATCACTTTGTAAGGCATTGATTTTTTCGCTAATTTCATTAGCACGACTTAATTCTAAAAGCAAAAGTTTAGCTTCTATAATAAACTCTCTTTTCTTAGCTAACTCCACGCTTACTTCATCAGTTAAAGGTCTTCTTTCATCTGCACTTAAATACTCTTTAACCACATCAACACTTGCTTTATCTTCACTTTTAATAATAACTCTTACTTTTCCTGCTCCATTGTTTAAAGCTTTAATTGAAGCTACTTTGGCACTTGCACTTAAAGCATGATAGATATATCCTTTTTCACTTCCTGCTGTTGAAAATCTATGCACACTCATTACAGCTCTTTCTCTTAAGGCTTCATCACTTTCTTCACTGGCTCCACCACTAAAACTTTCAAGTTGTTTTATTTTAGTTACAAAAGGCAGTGGGGTTTGCAAAAACTCGGTTTTACTTTCTTTACTTTGCACAAACTCATCAAGTTCTAAAATACCTTGTGCTTTGTTTTGTCCTTTTTTGATTATCACCTCTTCTTTTAAGGTGGCAATATCAGCATTTTCATTGGAAAAAATTGCACCCTTTGGAATGATTACATCATAAGTAAGTAAAGTATTTAATTCAAACTCTACTTTGGCTGTTGGTTTAACCCCTTTAAGCCTTTGTATCAAATAGCCATTTGCTACTACATTATCTAAATCACTTCCACTAGCATAATGTAAATATGTAGCCTTTATTGCTTCATTAATTCTTGCTCTAATTATCATTTCTCTATAAGCAAGTGCTTCTAATACAGCCTTAAAAGGATCTGATTCTAAAAGCTCTACATTTTCATTTAAAAAGCTTTTAAAAAGCTCTTCAAGATCTTTTAAAATCTTTTCAAAATCAAGCTCTTCTATGATTTTTGGATAAGGAATATCTTTTAAAAAGCTTTGTTTAAAGTATGCATTATTAGCGTTTAAAATTTCACTCATTTGCTAAGCTCCACTTTTAAATCCTGATAATTTTCAAAAAGCAAGGTAATGTTTAATTTATTATCTTTGCAATCATTAAGTCTTACGCCTTTTAGTTTTACTCTTTTTTCCCACTTTGAAATAGCCTCTGCTGTATATCTAGTAAGTTTGATTTTAAAATCATCATCAATTTTTCTATCTATTAATGTATAAAGCAAAGAACCATACTCAGGTCTCATTACTCTTGAACCCAAAGGAGTGATTAAAATGTCTTTAACACTTTCTTCAATGCTAACCATAAATTTCATTCTATACTCCACTTACCACCATCTACTGTGTCAATTGCTTTGGCATTTTCTTTAATTTCTTCTACAATAGCTGCAGCTAAGGCTCTTAAAAATGGCATAGAATATCTTCTATATCCTCTGCCATTATCTTCATCTTCTACTCTTGAATAACCTTGATCTTGTAAATGATTTTCCATTTTAGAAACTAAAGAGCCTTGTGAAATTGCCATTAGATTTTACTCCTTGTATTGCTTGAACCATGTGGATGTGGACTTCCTGTAAAAGCACAAATACATTCAGTAGTTACCACACCTTCACCATTAAGTCCTAAATCAATACTAGGACTATCAACTAAAACTTTTTCTGCTTTAATATGTGCATTAATACAAGTAATGTTTATATCTTTAGTTACATCAAGCTTTAAAGTGCTACTTTTAGAGTTATATTCTAGGTGTGTTCCATCTTCAAAGTCTATATTAAAAGTATTAGTATCTGTGTTTTTTGCTTTGTGTTTTTCTTGATAAAGTCCGCGTAAAATTACACCTGAATTTAAATCTCCACGCACAGGCATTACTAAAACTTGCTCTCCTATTCTTAAAGGTGAAAAGCTCACTGCGTAAGAATTTGAAAAAGCTTGAAAAACACTTAAAAAATCAGTTACCATTTCTCCAATAGCAACTTTTGCTTTATTGTCTTTAATGTCGCAAATAATGCCAAGCTCATTCATAGTTTTTCTACTTTCTTGCTTATTATTTTTTCTACAAGCTGTTCTATTTTAAGTAATGCATCTGTTCCCATGTAAGCTGCAAATCCACCCATAGCAACGCTAAGTTTTATGCCAAAATTTAAATAACTTACAATTTCAAAAACTAAGTATGCTACAAACATAGATCCAAGCATACCTTTTAAAAAGAGTATAAACTTGCCTTTTATGTTAAGCTCTTTACTTAGCTTGTTTTTCGTTACTATTCCTACAAGTCCTGCTATAAAGCTTACTATCATTAAAACTATATATACAAAAATATCTTCTAACTTCATGTGCTAGTTCCTTGTAAGAATTTCAATCAAATAAAATAACGCTAAAGCAAAGCTAGAAAACAAAGAAGCAATGCTAAGTTCAATAACTAGTTTCATTTTCATCCCATCCTGTGCAAGTTTTAGCAATACTTTCAATCTCTAAATAATATTTGCTAAGTTCTTTTGCACTAGCTAAATCACCCTTGTTTAAAGGTTTTAAAGGAAGCTTTAAAGGACATTTAACAGGTATTTTAACCTCGCTAAATTCAGTTTTAATCAAAATATCCTTGCTAGCACAAGCACTTAAAACAAAAGGAAGGATTAATAGTTTTATATAAAGAATTCTCATTGCTTGCTACCTAAGATATTAAAAAGCTCCTTATAAGCATTAAGCTTACTTTGACAGCTTTCATCCTTGATAAAAACCTTATCAACCTTTAAAACTTCTTTTAAAACCTCTTTGGGTTTTAACTCTATTTTTAATTTTTCAATAGCTTTGTTTTGCTCTTTTAACTTATCTTTAAATACATTTATTTCACTATTTAAATGCAAAGACTTGAGTTTTAAATTTTCATTTTCTAAAGTTAGAGTATGGTTTTTAAAAAACAAAAAAGAACTTAAAACAACTAAGGCAAAAATAGCTATTTTTTCAAAACCAAATAATTTAGATATATCAAGCATTTTAAACCTTTAAGCATAAGTCCATCTTGCTTTTTTGCCACGCGTATCAATATGCACAAAACCTGCATAAGAATTATCAAAATTATGTTTTATAGCAATCCCTAAACCTCTCTCGCCAAAACTATCTAAAACATATTGATGAACTTCCTCTGTTTTAACACCCTTAACTACAAAATCTACTGCACTGCCAATAGTATGTTGAGATTTTGGAGCACCACCCACTTTAGTATTATATTCAGGGCAACGATATGGACTATTTATAATTAAAGGTGAGTTAAAATGCTCCCTTATTTGACAAAGAATATCCACAAGCTCATCACTTGGTACACCTTTTGGCAGTTGGCACTTTCCACATCTACATTTAAACTCATCAAGTTTAAAATAAGGGTTTGCTTTCATTTTCTTCTCCTTTGAATTGCTGCAAGTTTAATAAAAAAGGATCTTTAAAAAATAGAAAAAAATTGTGCTAAAACATTTGTGCAAAAATCATTATTTGAAAGTAAAAAACTCTCATTCTAAAATGCCATCAATTTTTTATAAGGAAACAAATGCTTAAAGAATTTGAAGTTGAGCTTTTAAAATTACTTGAAGATTTTAATATCAGAGCATATTTAGGGGAATTTGAAAACACTCAAAATATAGCAACTTGCATCAATGGTTTAGAAGCTTCGCTTTTGCTTGATTTTGAAGGAGAAAGCTATAAAGATTTAGAAAATAAAATAGGCACTTGGAAACTTTATATTTTAACTCACACTAAATCAAAAACATCCAAACATAGAATAGATGCAAAACATAAATTATTTGACACTATAGAAAGCGTTGATAAGGTGCTTTTAAATGCAGAACTTAATAATGGCTTTAGAGTAGAGTTAAAAGATCTTAAAAAGATTTATGAAGGAGTTAGTGATCATGGTTATTTAAGTATTTATGCAAGAACTTTGCAAAGTTGTTTTTTGCCAAAAAATGATTTTTTAAGGATTTAAAGTGCTTTTTATAAATAAAGAAAATTTAGTTGAAGTAAGCAGTGATAAGCCTATAAAAGTAGCAATCAAGGGTGAGTGGAAAGGACATAATAATGGTAGATTTAAGGTGGATGATAAAGATTTAGAATCTATGATTAATAATTTTAATCAAAAAAAGATTGATTTGGTTATTGATTATGAGCACCAAAGTTTGAAAAATAAAAAAGCTCCAGCTGCAGGTTGGATTAAAGAGCTTTACTTAGAAAATGATGCCTTAATGGCTAAGGCTGAATTTAACGAAGAAGCTAAAAAATATATATCAAATAAGCAATACCGCTATTTATCCCCTGTGTTTGAATTTAATGCAAAAGACAATAAAAGTGGAGAACTAGTAAGAGCTAAGCTTCACTCAGTCGCACTAACAAATACGCCATTTATTGATGAGCTAGGAGAACTCATTGCAAACAAAAACAATATTCATCAAAACAAAGGAGAGAGAATGGATGAAAAAATTAAAGAGTTAGAATCTCAAATTATAGCTTTAAAAGATGAGAGCAACTTACTGAAAAAAGAAAATGAGGACTTAAAAAAACAAAACGAAGAAAGCGTTAAAAACTTGGCGAGTTCTTTAGTTGATAATGCTTTAAGCACTGGCAAAATTGCGAATTGTCAAAAAGAATGGGCATTAACTTATGCTTGTAAAGATTTAGAGGGCTTTAAAAGTTTTTTAAATACTAATAATACCCAAGCTAACGCACAAATTCCAAAAAATAATCTTTTTGCAAACAAAAACACAGCAAAAACTAGTGAGCTTGATGTTGTAAAAATGATGTTAGGAGATTAAAAATGGCTAGAGCTAAAAAAGAAACTAAAAAGTTAGAAAATGAAGACTTGCCTGAAACTTTGTCTTTAGAAGATGAGAGTTCAAGCAATGAAGAGGCTGTGAGTGAAAATGAAACCGCTAAGGAACTAATAAACGAAAAAGGAGAAGAAATGCCATCAAAGGTCACACCAAAAAGTTTAAGTAATGATCCTTTAATTGCTATGCCAAAAAGCCTTGAAAGTTTTATCAATAAAGATTTACTTTCAATCAATGCAAAAGTTGAACTTGAAACTAATGAAAGCTTGGCTCTTGGAACGCTTTTAATCAGCGAAGATTTTGGAGAAAGCTTTAAAAAATGTCCAGATGAAGATATTAGTGCAAAAGAAAATATTAAATTAGCAATGCTTAAAGATCACGCTCTAAGCTCTGGAGTTTATGGGGTTTTATTAGCAGGAGAAATCAATTTAAAAGGTGTTCATGCAAGTGCACTTAAAAAAGCTTTTATGCAAAATTTAATTATCAATAATAAGGAGTAAAAATGGATTTAGAGCAACTTTTGGAACTTTTTTCAAGCACAAAAGTAACTGAAGTTATCAATCAAACTAAAGCTTCACCTCGCTTTGTAAGCGATACTTTTTTTAAGGATAAAATACCAAGCCTTGAGAGCACCGTAAGAGTTGAAATTATAAAAGGTGCTGGAATTGTGTTAAATAGCATTTCAGATAATGGGGAACATTCTTTAGAAAATACCAAAGATGCTTTTATTTTAAATATACCTTTACCACGCTTTGCATTAGCAAAAAGAATCAGTGCAAGTGAGATTAATTCTTTAAGGTCTTTGGCTTTGCAAGAAGCTCAGGCTAAAAGCTTAAGTGGGGCTCTTGGGGTTTTGGTTAAAGAAATGAAAGAAAGCTTTAACACTACACTTGAATATATGGCAAACGGTGCTTTATTTGGCAAGATTTTAGATGGCAAAGGAAATGTGCTTTTTGACTTTGGCAGCACAAGCAAGAAAGTTGTTAGCGTTAAAAAAGACGGGAGTGTGACTTTAGGCAGTGTTTGTGATTCAATTGATACGGCAATTATTGATGAATTTGGAACAAGTACTGATTATGAAGTGCTTTGTGGAAATGAACTTTTTGCGGCTATTTCTAATTTAGCCTTAAGCGAAGATCTTTATAAAAATCATCTTGCAATTAGGGATGATAAAGATAAGTCCTTAATTTTATATGGGGCTAAATATCGCCGCTATAGTGCAAAATATAAAAATACAAATGGAAAAAGCGTTGAATTTTTAAAAGGCACTGAGGGTATGGTTGTACCAAAGGATAATTCTAATCGTATTTATTATACAAGAGCAAACCATACTGATGCTTTAGGAAAAGCACCAAGTTTAATGTTTGTTTCAAAACCTGAAATTTTACCTCGCGGTGCTGGAATTGAAATCGTAGGCGAAATGAGAGCTATGCCAGTTTGCACCAGACCAAATGGGCTTATTAAGCTTGTTTTAGAATAAAACGCACAATTTTAGCTTTAAAAGCAAAAAATGCTTTTAAAGCTAAAAAGATATTGGAAAATTATTTTAAACGATTTTAACCATATTTTAACCATATTAAAAAAAGGTTTTTAAAATGAATTATCAAGACACTTTAAAAGAAGAACTTATCACAGAAACTAAAATGCATCTTTCTATAATAGATGAAAAAGATTTGATAAAAGAGTTAAGCGTTCATGCCATAGCAGAGCTTAGCGATTTAAACGCTGATGGAGTTTGTGATAAAGAAGTAATTGATGATGCCATTAATGATGCACAAAGTTATATTGCAAGTTTTATAAAGATACCTAATAAACCAACTCCTCTTTTAAAAGATATTTGTGTAAAGCTTACAATTATGGAGCTAAAACGCCGTAATGATTTTCCAAAGGAAAGTTTGAATGAAATTATAGAATGGGCAAATGATTTGCTTTTAAAAATGGCTAATAAAAAAATTCCAACTGAAATTGATGAAGATGATTTTATTCCACAAAACAAAGCTAGGGCGTTTAAACACAAAAGAAGAAGAATGGATTTAAGGAGTATAAATGGCTAGCAATGAGATCAAAGAGCTTGCAAAAGAACTATACATTGCAGGTTTTGATATTTTTAAAATTGCAAAAATTTTAAACCGCAATGAAAAAACAATTAGAAATTATAAAGCTAAAGATGGAGATTGGGATAAGGTTAAAACTAGTCTTTTAACTTCAAAAATTAAAGATAAGGAAAGTGCATCTTTATATGAAAGCTTTACAGATCAAATGTTTCGTGCGATTGAAAATATCAATTCTGATGAAAAAATGAATGCTGAGAAAAAAACTGAAGCTATCGCAAGAATAGGCGATAGTTTTTCAAAAATGAGAAAAGTAGCAAGACTTGAAGATCCAAGTACTTATCGTTTAAATGTCGCTAAAAAAGTAGTTGAAATCATAATAAGCCATTTGAAAAACGATAAAGATTGTGTGAGCAAATTAGTATTGCTTTTAGAAAGTGGCGTGATAGAAAAAGAAATCTTAGCAATGGATGAGTAATGCTTTTTACCAAAGAAGAATTGGATGAGTTTTTAATCTCAAATGAGCTAAAACACGAGAATACTCCAAATGAGCTAAAAGGTGCCATGCAAAGAAAAGACTTTTTAGAATGGATGGATACTCTTAAAAATGAATTAAAAACTCAATTTTTACATGAGAGCCATTTAAACCCTAATCTAAAAGAAGAGAGAATTAAAAAAGCAAGTGTGGATTTTGATTATTTTGCAAGAACTTACTTTCCACATTATTTTACCATCAAAGGTGAGTGTGCTTTACATTTGCATTTAAATAAAATTTTTGAAAAATTGGCTCTTAAAAAAGACAGTAAAGGAGAAAAACATGCTATAGCTGCCCCAAGAGCCCATGGTAAATCAACTTACACCTCACAACTCTTTCCTTTATGGTGTTTAGTTTTTAACTATAAAAGCTTTATAGTAGAAATTTCAGATGCAGTCGAACTTATGGAAGGAATGCTTGAAGCTATAAAAGCAGAACTTGAAGATAATCCACATTTAAAGCTTGACTTTCCTGATGTTGTAGGAATTGGTAAAACTTGGCGTGTTGGAGAATTTGTTAGTAATAACGGTGTTAAGGTTAAAGCCTTTGGTAGTGGAAAAAGACTTCGTGGGGTTAGATATGGGGTCAAAAGACCTGATTTAGTTATTTTGGATGATTTAGAAAATGACACCAATGTTAGAAGTAAAGATCAAAGAGATAAATTAGAAGATTGGGTAGATGAAGCGGTTTTAAACCTAGGAAGTGCTGATGGAAAGCTTGATGTGCTTTATATTGGTACAATTTTACATAACGATAGCGTTCTAGCAAGAAAGCTAAAACTTGGTTTTTGGAATCCAAAAGTATTTCGTTCTATTGAAGAATTTCCACAAAGACTTGATTTATGGGATGAGTATGCTACACTTTATAGAAATAGTGATTTTAAAAGCGCTCATAATTTTTACCTAAAAAATAAAACCTTAATGGATAAAGGCGCTAAAGTTCTTTGGAGCGAGGCTAAAAGCTTAGAAGATTTAATGAAATTAAGAGCTGAAAATCTAAAAGCTTTCAATAAAGAGCAGCTTAATAATCCAAGAAGCGAAAATCAAATATTTAATCTTGAAGCAATTAATTTTTATAATCACTTGCCGCCCATTAGCCAATATTACATGTATATCGATCCAGCAGGAGAGAAAGCAAAAAGCGATTATACAGCAATTACAGTTATTGGTAAAGCTACAAAGGGCTTTTATGTAATAGAAAGCATTGTTAAAATTTTAAAAGCACAAAGTATTATAAAAACTATTTTTAACCTACAAAAAATTTATAAGTGCCGTTTAATTGAAATTGAAACTAATGGTGGTCAATTTTTCTTAAAAAAATGGATACAAGAAAAAAGTTTAGAGAGCGGAGTGTTCTTACCATTAAGAGGTAAAAATAACAGTACTAGTAAGTTTGAACGCATTGAAAGCTTAAGCCTTGCCTTTGAAAATGAAGAACTTTTTTTACATAAAAGCCAAACTATGCTCATAAATCAGCTTTTAGAATTTCCAGAGGGTAAAAATGATGATGCGCCTGATAGCTTAGCAGGAGCTTTTTTATTAGCAAGAACAAAATCAAGCATTAAAAGAAGAAAACATCATTTTAGCTCTGTGCAAAGAGTAAGGCATCTTTAAAGGAAAAATATGAAAAAAGAAACAAAAAGCAAAAGAGAAGTGATATTAAAAAATAATAGTCTTATCAACACTCTTATAAACTCAAGCTATATAAATGTGTTTAAAATCAGCGAAAACGATCAAAGAATGATTTTTAAAGATCTAAGCTTTACTCAAGCTCATCAATCACGCAGAAGTGTGATTTTAGCAAAAGAGCTCCAAATCGTTTGTGGAAATGAAAAAATAAAAGAAAGTTTTGAGGATTTTTTCAATCCTGATTTAATAGGTCAAATCTTAGAAACCTATCTTTATGGGTTTAATATTTTTGAGGTTAATTACAAATTAAAAGATGGTTTTTACTATCCTATTTTAAAGCAAAGAGATTTTAGAAATTTTGGCTTTAATGAAAATGATGAATTAATTTATAATGGTAATGGATATGATGAAATTATCGAAGATAAAAAAGCAATTTATGGGCTTTTTGGATCTAATTTCTTATTTAAAAATGGAGATGCTTTGCTAACTAAACTTTATTTTCCAGTAAAACTTAAAAATGCAAGTTTAAAGTTTTGGATGGAATTTTTAGAAAGGTTTGGCTCTCCTTGGGCTGTTGCGAAAACCGATAGTGATCCTGATGCACTTGCTAATGAAATCCATCAAATGTTAAATGGCGATAGTGCCGTTATTGATAAAGAAGAAGAACTTGATTTAATTCAGCCAACAGCTAAGGCAAATTACAATGAAATAATAGATTATCTTGATAATCAAATAAGAAGTGTGGTTTTAGGAGCTAATTTAAGTTCTCAAGTAAGTGGTGGCTCTTTAGCAGCTGCAGAGTCTCATAATCAAATAAGAAAAGACTTAGCTACTCAAGATGGACAAATCGTTCTTTTTATTTTAAATCGTGCAATTAAGTTTTTCAAAGAAATCAATAATTTTAAAGATGAGCTTTTTGTGCAATTTTTTAATGAAGCAGAGCCAAAAAATGAGCTTTGCGAAAGGGATTTAAAACTTTTTAATATGGGTTTTTGTTTTGATGAAGAATATATTAAAAGAACCTATAATGTAGATGGAAAGCTTGTTAAAGAAATTTTAACAACTAATGATAAAGATAAAGAAATTTTTGAAAACAAAGCAACTTTAAAAGAAGATTTTGAAGAAGATTTTATAGATAAAGCTTTAGAACAAAAAGAATATTTACAAGTTGATGAGGCTATGGCAAAATTTTTCAAAGAACAATTTGAAAAAACTATTAAAGAAAGCAAAAATTATGATGAAGTATTTGAAAAACTTCAAGGGAGTTTTTCTAGTCTAAAGCAAGCTGATTTTGAAAAATATCTTTATATGTCTTTAGTTAATTCTAATATCTTGGGATATTTGGAGGATTAAAATGCTAAACGCTAAAATAGGTTTTTTCCAAGAACCAAGTGAAGCTGTTTTATTTTTAAAAAATAAAAAGCCACAAGTTAACTTTGATTATGATGAGCTTTCACATTCTTCTCATAAAAAAGTTTTTACTATTGCCAAGCTTATAGATGAAAGCTTATTGAAAGATATACAAGATTCTTTAGTAAATGCTATAAAAAATGGAGATAAATTTGGTACTTGGAGTAAGATTGCTGAAGAAAAATTAAAAGCTAAGGGTTGGTGGGGTTCAAAAGAAATTATAGATAGAAAAACAGGTGAAATTAAAAAAACCAATTTTAATAGTGCAAGATTAAAAAAGATTTTTGAAGAAAACTCAAGAAAAGCTAAAGCCAAAGCTATCTATGAAAATCAAATGAAAAGCACTAAGCCTTATCTTAAATACCGCACAAAACAAGATTCGCATGTTAGAGATAAGCATAGAGCATTTGATGGCATAGTTTTACCTAAAGATGATCCTTTTTGGGATACGCACTATCCACATGTAAGCATGCATGATTATGGTTGTAGATGTTATGTTTTAGCACTAGGAGAGAATGAAGTTAAAGGCTTAAAAACACCACCATCAAGTGCCAAAGAAAGCAATTTTAATGGTTTAAATGATGAAGAGCTTTTAGATGAGCTTTATAAGCAAAAAAACACCGAAGTAATTCAAAATTTCATAAAACTTAACATGCTAAGTACTGCAGCCAAAAAAACAAAAGAAGCTAAGAGTTTTACTCACGAAAAAGAACTCTATACTTGGCAAAAAAGTTTAGATGAAATGGTAGATGAAATTATTGTTAATGACAATCAAAAATATCCTATTAATTTCATTCAAGTGGGTAAAATGGATAAAAGCACTAAGGAATTTTTAGAAAAGCTTAACAAAAAAGACTTAGAGGATTTATACTTTACACTTAGCAAAAACAATCTTTTACACGCAAGTCCTAAAAGAAAAGCAAACTACAATCAAGCCTTAAGTGTGGATGAAATCAAGCAAATTGTTAAGGTTTTAGATGAAGCAAAAGAGGTTTATTGGGATAAGAAAGAAGAAAGTTTGGTTTATTTTTTTGATGATATAAAAAATAGTAAAAAAGTGAATAAAATCATTATAAGACCTGATTACAAACTAAAAAAATTTGGAAAAAGCAATGCAGTTATTACGCTTGGAAAAGTGGAAGAAGATAATAAAAAGCAACAAGAGTTAATTAAAATCAGATAAGGCGGTAGGAGTTGCACCTACAATACAGGTCCGATCTCATCCATGTTGATGAGCACCTATCGACTACTACATTGCGATCATCAACCTTATCTAATTAAAATAATTTTAGCTTTGCAAAACTAAAAAGGAGTTTAAATGGTTTTAGCTTTAGGAGAATTTGAGTTTAAAGCTTTAAATTTTGATAATTTAGAAAGAAGCTTAGAATATAACATACAAAGTCAAAATAGACTTAATAATCATAATGCTTTATTTGCAAGTTCTAAAGAAAGTGAAAAGATTAAAATACAAGGCAAAACCTTACCTTTAAAAGGGGATAGAAACACCTACTTAGATAAACTTGAGAATATGGCAAAAGAACAAAAATCTTATATTTTAATAGGAGCTAATGGAAAGTATTATGGTAAGTTTGTGATTTTAGCTTTAAATGAAAATAGAAGTGCATTTGTAGATGGAAGTGGCTTTGTAGCACAAAGCTTTAGTATGGATTTAGAAAGGGACTTTGATGAATAAGATTTATATAGCTAAAAATAATGAAAGGCTTGATAGTATAGTTTATAAACATTATAAAAATTTACGATGTTTTGAGCAGGTATTAATAGCTAATCCAAAATTAGAACCTATTTTAAAAGCAGGAGATAAGATTATTCTACCGCAACTTGAAATCAAAGAGGATAAGGAAAAAGCCTTATGGTAAGAAAACCAAGATTTAAACTTGTTGCAAAAGGAAAAGATGTTACACAAAAGCTTTCTAAAAATATTATCAGTATTTCTTATGAAGATAAAGAAGGTAGTGAAAGCGATGAGATTAGCTTAAGCTTTTTTGGGCTTTACTCTAAACCATTGTTTGGGGATAGTTTAGAACTTTGGCTTGGTTTTGAAAAGCTTTTTAAATGTGGAACTTTTAATGTAAATGTTGTGAGCAAAAATTACACTTTAAATACTACAGAAGTAAGGGCTAGTGCTGTTAATTTTAGTGGAAAAAATAACACAAACATAAAAGATAAAAAAACAAGAAGCTTTGAAAATACCACACTTTTTACTATAGCAAGTAAATTAGCGAGTGAAAATAGTTTAAAGATAAAAACAAGTGGAGAGGATCAAAATATCGTAAGCATATTACAAAACAATCAAAACAACTTAGAATTTTTATATAAGATTTGTTTTGAATATGGATTTATTTGCATGATTAAAGAAAATACCTTAATCATAACACCAAAAGATGGAAAAATAGGAGATAATGCTGCAAACATTACAAGTAAAAATGAAAAATTACCTTGTTTTGAGATAGCCTTATGTGAATGTAGCTCATTAGAAATTTCAGAAAGTGGTAGAAATGAATACTCTGCTGTGATAGTAGAGTGGCAAGATATAGATGAAGCAAAGATAAAAAGTATAAAAGTAGGAAGTGGGGAAAATATTTATAAAATGCACATATCACAACCAAAAAGCGATAATGAAGCTTTTAAAAAAGCACAAAGCAAGCTAAATGAGCTTCAAAAAGGTGGAGTAAATGGAAGATGCGAGCTTATAGGAAGAGAGATAAGAGCTGGTGGTAAACTTAAGATTAAAGATATTAATATGGATAATTATGAATTTAGTATCAAAAGCGTGAGTCATAATTTTAATGACTCAGCTTATGTGATTAAGCTAGAGTTTGAGAGCTGATTTTTGCAAATCCAAATCATTTTTAATTTCAACAAAAAGTTTTCTATAAGCTTCAAAAATACATCTCATTTCTTCATTTCCAGTCTCTGGGTTAATAAGTTTAATGTCTTTTTCCATTAGATTTTTACCTAAAGACAAAAATTCTTGTTTTCGTATAGAACAAAATGATGCAAAGATATTATCTTTATTTATTTTTGATTTTTCTATAGAAAAACGAATAAACATCTTATAATAGTCAATTGCACCTCTATAAAGGTGACTTTTTGCTTTGTCAATATTTTTTAACTCATTTTCTTTTTCACCATTATTATATATATAAATAGCCAAATGTGACAATGCATTATTCGCCTCTAATAAAGGTTGTATAAATAAATAGCACTCATATGTTTGTGATTTATTGGAAAATTTTTCTAGAACCTTTTCTTCAATATATTTTCCATTAAAATAATTCCTAAAAATCCTATTTGCTTTCATAAAATGAGCATTTAATTCAATTAACTCTTCATCTTCTAAAATATCAGCAATTAATTTATCATCACATATTTCAATTTTTTGAAAATCTAGATCAGCCTTTTTGATTTCCTTAAGAGAGTCGTACTCTTCTATTAATTTTCTAATTTCTTTCAATAAATTATCTATCTTGTCTTTCTTTTTTTCTAATATTTCATCCGACTGATAAAGCATATTAAAAACATCTTTTAATATAATGATAATATCTATATTACGATAGCAAGAATTACTATTTAAAAGTGAATTAGTTAAATCAATTTGAAGATATTTCACATATATAGAAAAAAGTTTTTTAACGTAACTTATTTTCGAAAAACTCATTGATTTCACATTCTATATATAACTCATCTAAAATATCACTGATATTTTGCAATTTGTCATGTAGTGTTGCATCATCGGTTTGCTCTGCTCTAGTATTGCAGGTACTACCCGTATTCTCGTAAGGCGTATTGATATAGCCAACTTTTCCATAACTATCTCTAACTAACTTTTCCATTTAATTTCCCTTGACAAGATGGAAAAACCTTGACAAATTTAAAGGTTTTTAAAGTTTAAATGCTATCATATTTTAGTAAAAATATCAAATTTAATTGAAGTTTTCTTAAAAATTAAAACAAGCTTGGCTCTAAATTTTCTCTTAATTCTTTAGTGATTAAATACACAGCATTTAAGCTTAAATCATATTTTTTGGCACATTCTACACTTGCATTTTTGGTGGTTAAACCTTGTTTTATAAGTGTTTTAAAATCTTGTTTTAATTCTTCATCTCTCATTAAAGTCTTATAGCTTGGGATATAAATATTTCCACCACCAAATTCTTTTAAAATCTCACGCTTATCATTATTTTTCACAAAATCAATAAAATAATCAAAATATTCACTATTAGAGAGCACATTAAGCCTTAAATAAAGATTTTTAAAATTTTATCTAAAAAAATAAAATTTGGTAAATTGAGATTATAATTGCATTTTTACATAAAGGAAAAACAATGAAAAAACTCTTATCTATTCTATTATTCTCATCTTTATCTTTATTAGCTAGTAATAATTTTAATGAAAGCAAAAAAGAATTATAAGAGAAAAGTCTAATAAGTAATCAATTTATTTAATCACAAACTAAAGTAAAAAAAAGATAAAAAAAATCTTAAACTATATAAAAATGAAAAAGTTTAAAGAAGCTTTTATGTAAGAAATTTTCCTTTTAAATATAATTTGGTAATTTTATTTAAAAAGGATACTAAAATGGATATTAAGATGGATAAAATTGTTATCTTTATGATAACATTAATCACTCTTATCTTAGTTATTAAAAGCTAAGATAAGAGAGCTTTCATCAAAATAAATCATTCTTTAAGTTTAGCTTCGCTTAGCTGAATGTTGTGCTGTTGTTTTTCTAAATTTTTAAGCCCTAAAATGACTTTATTAGCATCTTCTATACTTAAATACCAAAGATGCAAAGGTCGCTTTTTAATGATATTATTAATAAATTCTCTTAAAGCCCATTGTGTAGGATTTTTAGCATTTTTACTCCAAATAGCTTGTATCATATTAAGCTGTTTTTTTGTAGCCCTTCCACTTTTGGTATTTTCATTTTTAAAATATCTTGCTTTTTTAGTATTTTTTAAAAACTTTTCATCATACCACAAAGCTATAGCAAAATCTCTAAGTTCCTCAATGCTTAAATCTTTGGATGAGCTTTTACCATATCTTTCGTTTAATACCCAGCGATAGCTTTCATCATCGCTTAAATGAGCGTCTTTTCTTAGGGTATGAATTATTTTTATAAGTTGTTTTTTAAGATTTTGCATTCAAATCCTTTTTAATATTGTTTTTTATAATAATTTGAAGTTCTAAAAATTTTTCTTTTAAAACATTATCGTGAATATGAAAGTTTCCCGTGCTTTTTTCAATAAAGATTTCTTTTTTAAAAACTTCTTTTTCTTGTGTGTTTTTTAAAATTAAAAGCTGTGCTTTTATATCCTTAAAGATAAGCATATAATTCTTATAAAAAAGTTCAAAATTTTGTTTGTAAATAATCCTTAATTGAGCTTTTATCAATTCTTTTTTTGCGTTAAATTCCATTAAAGCAGTGGTATTTGTAAAATAAAAAACCAAAATTTTATTTTTTATCACAGCCTGTTTAAAGAATTTTTGTATTAAAAATTTTTCTAAACTTTTTATAGACATATTTTGTAAGGCTTGATAAGCTCTTAATTTTATAAAAAACACACTTTCATCATTAAAAGACTTTGAAGTAAGAAATTTCACAAACCATCCTTTAAAAACTTAATCAAACCCATTGATTTAATGGGCTTTGTTAAATTCTTATATTTTGATTTTTACTAAATTATCCTTGTATATATCTATAAGAAGTTTTAATTCTTGTTGTTGAATTTCTAATCGCTTAATGCTTTCTTCTTGTAGTTGTAAATTTAATTCTAATGCTTGTAAGTTTAACATCAAAAGCTCTTTTTGCTTTTTACTATAGTGATAATTTAAAACCAAAGCTATTATAAAAAGAACTATAAACAAAATATACCACTCATTAAAAACAATACCTTTTATATCCATTTTACCCTCCTATATTAATCTTCATTTATATTTTTAACTATTTCTTGCCATTCTTTATCGCTTTTGAAATTGCTATTTAACTCATTTAAAAGCTCTACTGCTTCATTATTGTTTAATTCATAAAACAAATCTCTTATTTTTTTTATAATACATGTATCTCTACCAATTCTTTTAAAAAATAATTCTTGTTCTTCATTGTCCAAAGTATCAAACAACTCAACAACATCATCCACACTAACACATTCTAGATCATCTGCATCTACACTTACATTTACATACATTCTCATCCTTTTGTTTTAATTTAAGTTTTAAAAACTTAATCAAGCCCATTAAATCAATGGACTTTGTTAAATTTTTCTTTTTTTAAATCTAATTTTTTTGCTTTGCACTCATTCTCTTTTTTTCTTTTAAATCTTTGTTTTTTTAGTTTGGGTTTGTTTTTAGAATTAATGGCTAAAAAGCCATTAAAATGAGCTGTTTTTGCTTTAAAAACACTATTTAAAAGTCCAAAAGCCACTAAAGAAAGTTTTTTCATTTTTCAATCTCCAAACTTTCAATACGAGGTTCTATTCTAAAATTATCTTTTACCACCCTTTTAAGACCAAGCTTTACTAAAGTACTATCTTCAAGCCCTACAATAGCATCTTTATTAAGCTCTTCTTTGTAGCTAATACATTCATTAAGCCCATAACTTTTAAAAGCTTTTACAAGAGCTTCTAGCTTTTCTTTTACTCTTGGTAAAGGCACACTCTCGCTTATTCGATAACCAATTTTTCCAAAGGTAAATTCTTTAGATCTTTTTTCAGCAAATTCATGCTTGTTGTTTTCACAAAAGGTGCTAATACATTGTTCCATATATTTAAGCTCATCGTTTAAAACTTTAATTTTACCCGCATGAGCTTCTTTAATCTCATTACAAGCTAAAGTTACATCACCATTAATCTTTTCTATCTTTACACTAAGTTCAGCTATTTTTTTAAGTGCTAAATTGACATCTTCAAAACTTTTTATTTCCATTTGTTCTCCTTTAAATTGTATTTTTTAATTTGGTAATCCCAAAGAACTACACCATACCTTAAAAGTATCGCGTGTTTAATTCTTTTTCTAACTATTCTCAAGCCCTTTTTATAAGGGCAAATCCAATGTTAATTCTTTAATGCCAAGCTTTTTAGCTAATGCTAATTCTTCTTGCATACCTTGTGAATACTTAGCATCTTCATGAGTACTCATATAAATATAATCACTTGCTTTTAAAAGCTCTAATCCCATTTTTAAAGCTATTTCTCTGTGTTTTTCTTCATCTAAATAGCTAAATTGTAAAATAGGTGAAACAGGTGTAAAGCCTTCACATTCACGCATGATTTTTAAGCATTCTTGCGTTGCTATGCTAATAGCCCACGCTTTTCTTTGACTTTCTCTTACAGCTAAAGCTTTATAAGGGGAAGCTATATAAACTATTGCCATGAATTTTCCTTTCTAATAAATTTAAGTTTTAAAAAACTTAATCAAAGTGCTTTAATTAAGCACCTTTGTTAAGCTTTTTGCTTTTTTCATGATTGATTATTTTTAAGGCAATATGATCAGGATAGATTCCTTTTAAAATATCTATAAACTCACCGCTTTCTTTGTAAATAATATTTATTCCTTTTACCACATACAAAGAAGTGCTATAATCAGCTCTTTCACCTCTAATCATTCTTCTCATTTTCTTTCTCCTTGCATTAAATTTTCTTTTTTTACTCTTTGCTCTTCTAAAGCTTCTAAGGCATCCATAATCTCTCTCCATTTTTCTTTGTTTTTTGGATGAGCTAGCTTTTTTAAGGCAGATTTATATATTTGTCCAACTCTAACTCTTGAGATATTTAATTCCCTAGCTATTTCTTCAAAATTCATTCTTAACCTAATAGTAAATATCCAGCTGCAGCTTCAATATGCTTTATTTCTATACTTTTACCATCAGCAAAATCACTAGCTCTTTTTAAAAGCTTTTCGCTTTTTCTAAAATTACCTCTAGCTAGATTAAAAACCAAATCTATTGCTTTTTTATCTACTAAGGAAAAATAATCACAAAGAGCTTTTAAATCATCATTTTTTAAGCCCTCTTTGTTTTGATAGCAAAGTCCTTTTAACTCCCATTTTGCACCAATTCTAGAGCTAAGCTGTCCATATTCGTTATAATCATTTCTACCAACACCTGTAAGATTGTTTTTAAGTTTTTTAGTTCCTACTAAAATCAAAGCAGTGTTTGAAAAATCATATATGCGTCTTAAGCACTCAAGTGCTCTAAAAGGTAAGTGTTCGCTCTCATCTATAATTAAAACTTTTGAAGTTCTTGATAACTCACTAGCTATGCCTCTAATCTTATCATCAAGTGAGCCTTTAAAACACACATTAAGTTTGTTTTCAAGACCGCTTAAAAGCATTCTTTTGCTAGTTTCAGTAGTAGCTTCAAACAAAACTACCCTTGTGCCATTTTTATTAGCATATTCTTTAATAGCTCGGCTTTTACCAGTTCCTGCTTCGCCTATGATAACCCCCATTTCACGATTACACATAGCATTTTCTATAGTTACATTAATTGCTTTTACATCTTTTGTAACTATAAAAGGTGTTTGTAGTTCTTTAATGCTCTTTTCTTCTACGAAGCTTTTTATATACTTTTCAAGCAATGGTTCTACTTTAGTAGCATATTTATAAGCACTACCTTCTTTCATGTATCCAACCATATAGCTTTTATTAATACCTAAGCGATCAGCTAAGTTGTTTTGAGAGATGTTTTGTGTATTTAAAAATCTCTTTGTTTGTTGGGCTAAATCCATTTTTCATCCTTTTGTTTTTTGCTAAGTTTTTAGATTTTAAAAACTCTTTAAAACTTGAATTAATCAAGCTTTAAACAATTTTTAACCAGCAAAATATTTTCTATCCATAAAAGCTTCCATGTCAAATTCGCTTTCATTATTTGTAGTTTCTTTTTTAGAGTTTAAAATAAGCTCATCAGCGCTGGTATCGTTTTTAATTTTTTCAAGTTTTCTTTGTGTTGTTAAATTTTCTTTAGCAAGTGATTTTTGTTGTACTTCTTTAGCTTTTATAAGTGAGTTTTCAAAAGCAACTTGTAGATCTTGTAAGTCTTGTTTAATATTAAGTTTAGTAAAGGCCGCAATTTCATCTTTTTTAAGCACTTCTTTGATGGCTTTAACTTCGCTTTCATAGCCTTTTTTAAGTATTTTAAAGCTTTCTTTGCTAAGTTTAGCGATACTTTCATCAAGTGCTAAGCAAATAAATTTTCCCATCATATCATAGATGAAAAGCTCTTTGATATTATCGATATTTTGCACGCATTTAACCTTTGTTCCAACACTTGGCATTAAGGCACTTTTATAAACTCTACCTTCAAAATTAACGCCTTTTTTACCCACGACTCTAAGTTCCTTATTACCTGCATTAAATAAAAATTCTTCATAAGAGATTTTTACCATAGCTCTATCACATGAGTTCCAAAGTTCAAGTGGAGTTTTAACGCCTTTTTTGCGACGTACTTTAGACATATTCCATTTAATTATTTCAGCTTCTAAAAATTCACAAGCCTCATTAAAGGTATGAAGTAGTTTTTGATTAGTCTTTTTAGTAAAACCGTATTCATCTTTAGCATGTCGTTCTTTTTTAGGAGTTTTTTGCTCAATAGCTTCTCTTTTAGCTAAATTTGATCCTATTGCTCCATGAAATAAAGAAATACCAGCATGCCCAAGTGTTCCAAATCTTCTTTCAACTAAAGCCTTTTGTTCTCCCGCATAAGCAATAGCTGCATCGTAAGTTATATTAAGACCATCAAGTAAGCTTTGAAAATCTTTTGAAAGATAATCTTTACCATTATCCCCTTTAATCATATCAGGCTTACCAAACTTATCTATAGCTTTCCATAAAAGGCGTATTAAGCTTAAAGAGTTAGATTTTTTTACTAAAGTAGCTACTCCCATACCACTAAAGACATCAACGACACTTAAAATATGAGGGCGGAAAGGCTCGAAAGTTTCATCATCTCTAACTATAAAATCAGCTGGAGAGCTATCGATTTGCCAACACATATTTTTCATATCATAAAGCTCTCTTTGATTGCCAAGTGCAGGTAGAAACTTACTTTTTGCTTTATCTAAACCCTGAGTGATAATACAATGTTCTAATGGTTTATCTTTATAGTAGTTTTTAATAAAGTTTTGTAAGGTTTTTACACTAAAAAGCGGTTTTACCTCTCCTAAATCAAAACCTATAAAATCATAGTTTTCTTTTTGTGCAGCCTCTTTGTGAATTTTCCACCAAAGTTCAGTGAAATTAAATCCACCTGCTGCAAAGGAGCGATACTCTCTTAAAGCATACTCTTGTATCCAAGCGCTAAGTTTTGTTTTATCTTTGCGGTGAAGTCCGCGAGTGTCGATAAGACCTAGAATGCCATGTTTTTTATATGCTGTGCGAATTCTGAAAATTTCTATCTTAGAAACGCCGCATATTTCTAAAGCTCTCTTTTGCTTCAATCCGCCTTCAACATATTTTTCAACTTGTTTTAGAACTTTAAGCTTTTCTCTGGCATTGTTTTTTATTTCATCGCTTAAATTTTCAAACTTTATATTTAAAACAGCCAAATCACTATTTTTTGGCTCTGTTAAACATAAACTATTTTCTTTAATAGTGTTATTTTCAGTATTATTACTTATGATATTATTTAAGTCTACTTTTTGCATTTTTTCATTAAAAATCAAAATATCATTAGTGATTAATTCTTGGTTAAAGGCGGTTAAAATCTGCTCTTTACTTATTTTAAATAGTAGTTTTTTGCCACCTCTGCCACCATTAGCATTATCTACTTTCAACCACTCATATTTATTTGATCTTCTAGTTACTGCAAGTCTTAAGGCGCCTTCACTTACATTAAAAATTTGCGAAGCTTCTTTGGTTTCTAAAAAATACATTTTACTTTAAACCTTGTGGAAGCTCGTTAATAATACCAAGCTCTAATAGTTTTTCAAATACAACTTTTGTACTACCTTTAGTATTTCTTTGACCTGTAATTTCGCCTTTAATAACTCTATGTAAAATATCATAACTGATATTATGTGTTCTAGCAAAGGCTTTTACATTAATAGCGTTGTTTTCAAAATATGCTTTAATCATATTTTTTCCTTTAATACTTCAATTTTAATTGAAGTTTATTTTTGATTGTGATAAAATTTCAATTTTAATTGAAGTATTATAGTAAAAAATTTTACATTAGTCAATAAACTATGTTAAATATTTTACTTTTTATAAGGGTAATATATGACCGCAAATGATTTTAAACAAATAAGAGAAAAATTAGGACTTACACAAGAGCAATTAGGTAGTGAGCTTAATTTAACAAGACAGCAAATTATTAATATAGAAAAAGGCAAAACACCTATTAGCAAAAAGTATTTTGATAATATAAGCAAATTAAGTAAAAAATTTTACATTGATAAAGAGAAAAATACACAAACTAAAGATATAAATAAACAAGAAATTAATTTTTATTCTATACCAAAACTTAATATTTCAGCTTCTGCTGGTGGTGGTAATGAATTAATAGGATTAGAAGAATATGAAACTGGAGAAATGCTTGAGCTTAGTAAAGCTTTTTTTAAAACAACACCAAAGAATTTAAAAGCTATTAAAGTTGATGGATATTCTATGGTTCCGATGCTTCTACCTGATAGCTGGGTAGTATTTGAAGAAACACATGAGTATCAAGGAGATGGATTATATATTTTAAATTTTGATAATCAACTTATGGTCAAGCTTTTGCAATTAAATCCAATAAGTAAAATTTTGGATATCATTAGTGTTAATAAGGATTACAAAAGCTACAGCATAGACCTAAAAGACTCACAAATTGAGTTAATTATACAAGGAAAGGTTCTGCGTTCTATTATATAAAACAAGAAAAAAAATCTTGCTTTTACTCGGCATATAGCATGTTTCCAAACTGATCAAATAAAATATAAGTACTTCCTTCAAATGACATGCCAAATTGATTTTTGGCTGTATAATTTGTTCTAATGGCTATTTGCATTCCATTGTCTTTTATTGCATGATGAGAGTCTTTAAAATTATAACTATCAGGTATATATAAAGATTTTATTATAATATTCTTAGCAATCGAATTTTCCCCATCCCATAAACTGTTGTTACCCATAACATAACTTGGATTTCCATATTGAGTGTTCATTAAAATATTATTTTTGAATTCATTATCACATGTTTGTAAAGGAATAGACAATGTCGTTTTATTTGATTTTGTCCATACATTGTAGTAAATACAATTTGTATAGTTCTTAAATTCTTTTTCGTCCATTATAAAATTATTTTTTTTCACATGTTCTTCTAAAAATTCAACTAAATTTTTATGAAAATTTGTATCATTTCTATAACTTAATCCATTAAATTCTTTGTAAATATCATTTCTTAATAATTCTAATTTTGTGTCCTCATTATAGCCACAACCAATAAAAATTATTGCAAATGCAATCAAAGCAAATAAGTGTTTAAGCATATCGATTAGCTCCTATTCAAAGTTTTTATTTATTATACTAAAAATATTGTTTGATTATTTAAAAAATAATAGCAATTGAAAATTTAAGATTAAGTCTTGAAGAAAAATAAAATGTAACCAAAAAGTATCATTTTATTTTTCTATGGTTGCTTTTTATTTTTCCGCCGACAAAATCTTTGATTTTTTCATTATTTATTAAATCTTTTTTTAAAGCTCTAGTCCAAGCTATTTTAGTATTATCTATGGTTATATCATTATCGCTTAGCTCTTTATAAAGTTCAGATTTTTTAATATTTTTATTTTTATCTAAAAATGCTTGATGATCAAATTTAGCTAAGTCTTCATTGTAAGTAGCTATGCATTTTTGCATAGAATTTGCAAGCTTTTCTTTAGAAAAATTATAAGCCCAGCTATCACGATTTGTTACTATGCCTGTGGCATTTATAGCAAAAATTCCATATTCATTTTTATCGCTTTTTAAAGGCATTAATTTATCAAAATCATCTCTTCTTTGATTGATCCAATCGCCTTTTTCATTTGGGATTATATTTATAAAAGGCACATTTATTATACTTTTAAAATTATCTAATTTATCAAGCTTAGTTTGTCTATCTAGATAATCTCCTATATCATAATAATGAATTTTATTTGTTTTAGCATTTGTATCTTTTATGAAAAATACTATAGCCACTGTTGCACGTGATCCAGAACTAAATATCTGTCCGCCTTCTTGTTTAGCTTTTTCTCCAAAAGTTCTTGTATTTCCTCTTAAATTTAAAATATAAATATCACTAAATTCTTTAGCTACGCATTTTCTAAAGCCATCAGCACTTGTTGCATCTATAAAGCCTCCATTTACTACAAAACCTATAATGCCATTATCTTTTATTTTATCGCTTGCCATACGTATAGCTTGGATTAGTGTATCTCTAGTATTTTTAGCTAAATTTGCATTTGATTCTTTGCCATAAGTGTCTTTGACGCGTTTTTCTAAATTGGGGTGAGAAATGTTTGCATTATTATCATTTGCACTATTTGCTCCAGCTGAATAAGGAGGATTACCTATGATGACTTTGATTTTTTCATTGGCTATTAAATCTTTGATCTTTTTATTTTCTTCTAAATCTTTAAATTCTAAAGCAAATAAACCATTATCTTGTGTTTTTTTATCTAGATAATCAAGACTATCAGCTAAGGCTATATTTTTAAATTTATCTAAAGTGTTTATCCTTTCATTACCAGTTTGAGTGATATTAATAAGTGCTATATAATAAGCAAGTAAAATTATATCTTGAGCAAAGATTGCTTTTTCGTATTTGTTTTTAAAATTTTCATCACTAATTAAGTCATTTTCTTTACTTAATAATCTTGTGATAAAACTTCCAGTGCCAGTGAATGGATCAAAGATTTTTACATTTTCATCGTTAAAATCTGTATTAAAATGTCTTTTTAAAAGCTCATTAACAGAATGAAGTATAAAATCAACCACTTGTATAGGAGTGTAAACTATGCCTAATTTTTCAGCTTGTTTTTTAAAAGCTGATCTAAAGAAAGTATCGTATAAGTTTTTAATGAGTTCTTGTTTGCTTTTTTGACTTTTTGCTAATTTTACATTTTCTTCTACGTTTTTATAAAAGGCTTTTAAAGATCTTGTTTCTTCATCATCTAAACCAAAGGTATTTAACTTTTGATTTACTTCATCAAGAGCTTTTCCTATAGGATTATCATCCATATTTTTATCAAATAAAACATCAAATATAGGTTTAGTTATAATGTGAGAACATATCATATCTATGGCTTCATCTTCTTTGATGTTTGGGTGAATGTTTTCTTTTAAGGAAGTTAAAAATTCTTCTAAAATTTCAGGATGATCTTTAAAGATAGCATTTAATCTAATGTTTAATTTTTCTACTATTTTAGCTGTTTTTGCACTAAAGCTTTGCCAGTAACCTTTATCGCCAAGCTTAGTTGGTATGGCATTATACATCGTGTTTGCAAGCTCGCTTAAGGTAAAGCTATCAAACAAGCTTGGCTCATAGTTTTTATCTGTATTATTTGAGCTTTCATCTGCCACATAATCAGCCACAGCTATTTTGATCTTTTCTTTAAATACAGCCTCATCTACTAAGGTATCATCGTGACTTCTTAGGGCTTTTAAGATATTCCATATATTTAAAAAATTGGTATTTTTTATAGCCTCATCTAAATTTGAAAGCTCATTCTCGCTTAATGCTAAAGGCAGTATGATATAACCTGTTTTTTTATTTGGAGCTTTTCTCATTACTCTACCTACTGATTGGATTATATCTACCATAGAATTTCTTCCATCAAAAAATACTACACTATCTAAAGCGGGTACATCCACACCTTCACTTAAACATCTTGCATTGCTTAGTATATTACAAGTATTTTCTTTTGGGGAGTTAAGATTATTTAGTTTATTTAATCTTATATTGGAGTTCATAGTTCCATCAACATGATCTATGTTTATATCAAGATTTTTAAAAGAATCTTTTTTTAATGCTTCATCATAACATTGCATAATAATTTTAAAAGAATTGGTTATATTTTTAGAATCTCTTATGCTTTTGCAAAAATTTATAACTCTTCTTGAAATATTACTATCCATTTCTTCTAAAAAGTCATTATCTATTTGGTTATTTTCATCAAGAGCAACTAAATCATTTCTTGCTAAACCTTTATGCGTACCTATGATTTTAGATACAAAGTCTATATCTACATATTTTTCATCTACATTTTTTTCATCTTTTAATTTTGCTATGGCTGTATTTGCTATGTTTGCAATACCTTCTTGTTTAATAGCTAAAATAATAACTTTATAATCAGTGAGTAAGCCTTTTTCAACTGCTTCTCTAAAATTAATACTATAAATTTCATCTCCAAAAATTTCTTCATCATCCATAGAAAATACTTCATTATCACTTTCCAAAGCTTTGCTTTTTTGAGAACTAGAATAAATCTTTGGAGTAGCACTCATGTAAATTCTTTTTTTGGCTTTGATGTTTTCATCACTATGGCATAGAGTAAAAGTATTTAGTTTATCTTTTTCCTTACCTGAATATAAATTTCCTACACTTCTGTGAGCTTCATCGCAAATGATTAGATCAATCTCATCTAGATCGTTTTGTTTTTGAGCTTGCATGATTTTTTCAACACTTTGATAAGTAGAAAAGATGATAAATCTTTTGTTGTCTTTTTTAGCTATATCGTAAGCTTTTTTAATGCTTTGTGTATCAGTAGAAGCAGGAATGGGCAATTCTAAAATATCTATATCATCTTCAATGCTTTTACCTGATTTACTATCTGAGCATACAATAGAAGCAACAAAATCATCAGTTTTCTCTTTGCAATATTCTCTAAATGTTTGCCCTACTAAAGCTATACTAGGAGCTAAAAATAAAACAATGGAATTTTTAGGAGTAATTTCTTCTATAATTTTTAAAGATGTAAAAGTTTTCCCAGTACCACAAGCCATGATAAGCTTGCCTCTTGTGTTATTTTTGTTTGCAAAATATTCTTTTGTGTTATTTATGGCTTGTATTTGATGTTCTCTTGGTTTTTTCTTTGCAGTAATTGGTAGCTCTAAAGAATTATTTGGATCAAATTTATCCCAACTTATGTTTGAATTTAAAAAATCTTCTAAAGTGATCAATTCTATAGGTGTTAAAATTTGTTTCATCTCTTTTTTAGCGTTTTGAGTGAGATCGCTAGCACTTATAATAATGCCTTTACTAAATTTAATCTCCCCTATTCCACTTTGCAACTTGCTAAAATAAGTACTTAAATCTTTAAAATCTACTTTTGAATTTTCATAAAATTTACATTGAACTGCAATATAATCATCATCTTTTGTTTGAATGATTAGATCTATACCACGATCTTGCCCATCTTTTTTATCCCATTCATCCCAAAGATAAATATTTTTATAAATATTTGCTGTATCTTTTTCTTTTAAAAGATGTTTTGAAAGTTTTTCAAACATAGATCCCTTCGATCTAGTGTTTAAATTTGCTTTTTTTAATTTTTCTAAGATGATTTCAAAAGTAGTTTCGTTTGCACTCATTAAAACTCCTAAGCTAATAATATAAAGAATATATCAAAAATTAACTTTGTAACTTATAAATATAAAAGTTTTGTATTTTTATTTTGTGTAATTATAAATGGATATTATACCTACTAGAAAACTTATTAGATCAGTAGTGTTTTCTTTATAGAGATATCTTCTTATACAGTTTTATGCTTTAGTTTTCTTTGAAGCCATAATTATTATATTAATTTCAAAGGGCTTCATAATAACTTATTTTATTCTTAACAATATTTCAAAATATATTTATTGAATGTTTCATTTAAATCATTAAGAGCAAATATATTTTTGTGGATTTAGTTTTATACGAATATTTTATATGCCTATGAAGTGCAATATTGAAATTTGCTAAGTTGTTTATTTTTTACCTTGATTAAGAATGTATTTTTATTAATTCATTTTTATAGCTTTAATTCTTTAGTGAATATTATAAAAAATATCAAAACAGACTTTAAAACTATATATTTTTAAATATAAACATATTTTATGTTTATATTAACTATCAATGCTTTATAATAATACAAAAGGAAAACATTATGTTAAGAAAAATAGAAATATCTGGTCTATATTCTTTTGGAATAGAAACACAAATTGTTGATTTTACAGCAAAGCCAAAAAGTAAGTTAAAAAATACAAAATATGAGTATAATTTTAATTTATCACAAGCTGGGAAACCTATGAAATCAGCAGTTTTTTTTGGAAAGAATACTAGCGGAAAAACTAACTTTTTTATAGGCGTAAAAATTTTACTAAATATAATTAAATATGGCTTTTCACATACCCTAAGAGAGCATTTAACAGACAATGCCTTTAATGAAAATTCAAATTCTATAAAATTAAGTATTGAGTTATCTAATAACAATAAAGATATTTTTACATATTCGATAGAGTTTGATAAAAAATATATCCTAAAAGAATCTTTTTTGAAAAATAATAAAATTATATATGAATTTGAGAATGATAAGGCTATTTTTAATATTGATAGTAAAGAAAAAAATAAACAGCTAGAGTTATTCTTTTCAAGAAATCTTAGTGAAAATATATTTTATTTCTTAAAAGATTTTGACATAAAACAAAAAGAAATATTTATGAATCTTATAAACAATATCGAAGTTTATATGAATAGTAATTATTCAAAAAAATATAATTTTGAATTTGAAGAAAATAAAAAGAAATATTTTTTAGAACACAAAGAAAGTATTTTGGAAATTTTTCAATTGTTAGATAAAACTATAAAAGATTTTGAGTTTAAAAAGTATGAAAAAGATGGAAAGAATATATACGAAATCTTTTTTGTTCGCAATGGAAAGAAATTTAATTATCAAATAGAATCAGAAGGTATTAAAAAAATAGTATATTTTGCAGATAAAATAACCCAAATTATCAAGGAAGGAAAAATTGTTTTTATTGATGAATTAGATTCTTCAATAAGCACTTTGGCGCTAATACTTATATTTAACAATCTTATTAATACAGAGGAAAATCATAATGGACAATTAATTGTTTCATCTCATAATGTTTTATTATTTGATGTTAGTTTTTTAAATTCACAACAAATATTTTTAATTCAAAAAGATCAATACCTAGAGAGTAAGATAAGAACTTACTACGATTATGATATTAGAAGCGAAAAGAAAAAAGCATATATTGATTATTTAAAAGGGCTTTATGATGAATAAAAAAACAAAACCCAGTATTACAGATTTGGTGTGAAGGTAAAACAGAAGAAGATTATTTTAATTCTCTTTTTAAATATCTAAATTATGATAATGTTAAAATAGATGTAAAAAATTTAAAAAATAATAATTCATATAAAAACATTCTTTATAAAATAGAAAAAGCACCTTATATTGATAAGCTTATTATTGTAATGGATCTAGATAGAGCAAAAAGTGATACTAATAAGTTAAAAATTTTAGAAAAACTTATAAAACATATAAAAAATTCAAAAGACAAGCATTTATTTCTTACTCTTGATGATTTTGAAGATTGGCTTAGATTTCATTTTGTAGATAATAGTAAAAATAACAAAACAAATTTTTATAAAAAATTAGGATATAGCGATAGTAAGAATTTTAAATCATCTACTAACGATTTATATTCTCAAATATTAAATAAAGGTGGATGTATAGAAAATGCTGAAAAGTATTTTTGCAATATCGCTGTTTTTTGCAATGACCAGCGTGAGATTGATAAAAATTCACTAAATAATCTAACTCAAAGTAATCTATATTATTTTAGAAAATTATTAGAACAATATAATGGTATTTAAAATAATATTATAAAAAGCCCTACTTCTTTTTTTATATTGTGATTATATACAGATTAATCAATAATATCTAAAATTGGTTTTTTTAGCTAAAACAATTTAAATAGTTTGTTTTGTCTTATTTTTACAATTTTGGATTAATTTATATAATTAATCTTCCTCAAATTCATCATTTATTCCTGCTTCAGCAAGTTCTAATTGTTCTTTGTGGAATTCTTCATCATCTTTAAAAGCTTCAAAACTTTTTATCCATAATACTTTTCTCTGTTTTATATATTCTTCGTTTTTAAACATGCCTATCCTTTTGTTTTATTATTTAATTTTACTTATTTTAATTTTTCTAAGATAATTTCAAAAATAGTTTCGCTTACACCCATTAAAAATCCTAAGCTAATAATATAAAGAATATATCAAAAATAGACTTTATAACTTATAAATAATTTTTTTTGTAAATATATTATTTAAACTATTCTTAGTAGAAATTTGTAGATTTCGCAAATATCAAAAATATCAACAAAACAACTATGGATATAATACAAAGTTGATAAAAGCTAGATCTTTGGAAATATTATAATTAAAAAAAATAATATTGTATTTTTAAAGTTGATTGGATAATATATTAATTTAATAATTTATATAACAAAAAAAGGAAATAAAATGGGACAATATATTGTATTAGCCTTTGCAATAGCAGTTGGCATATTTGTGACATTTTATGACTTTGATAAAGATAAAAAAACCGATAACAATAAAAATTAATCGATTTTTTAATATTTCAACCCTTAGGTGAGAATAGATATTCCCACTTTAGGGAATTTTCTATTCCTTTTTTATTATCAAATCAAAAAAAAAGGAAAAACATGTCAGCAATAACAAATACAAATCAAAATACAGAATTAAACAAAGAAAGAATCGCTCTAATTAAAAAACATTTCTTCCCTGCTGAAACTAAGATCAATAAAACAGAAATGGAATATTGTCTTAGTGTTGCAACTAAATATGGTCTAGATCCTTTCTTACGCCAAGTATTTTTTGTTCCTCATAGGGCAAAAGTTACAAAAAAATGGTAAAGATGTGTGGGTTGAAAAAATAGAACCTTTAGTTGGTAGAGATGGCTTTTTAGTTATTGTTCATAAAAGCGGAAAATTTGGTGATATTCGTTCTTATAGTGAGATTAAAAACTATCCAAAATTAGTAAATAATCAATGGCAATACGCTCAAGATTTGGTTGCAATTTGTGAGGTTTATAAAACTGATACAAAACAAACCTTTTATAGTTGAAGTTGCATATAGTGAATATGTGCAAAAAACATTGGAAATGCCTACAATCTAGTATAAAATATAAAACAGCTTAATATAAGTTAAACACAAAAGCTTGATATATAAAATAAATAACCTATCACAAATTGTGTTATAATGATAAAGGATAAATATACAAGGAAATATTATGGCTCAGGAAAAAGAGTATATACTTAATGAAAGTTTTAAAGCTTTATTAGAAAGTATTTTTTCTAATCCTGAACAATCACAAAAATTAATTAAAGCTTTTGAAGAACTTGTTAATGGTAGAGCAACTACTCAAAGATTGAATTTTGAAAATCTTAAAAATCAAACTATAGAAGAAATAAGACAAGAGCTTGTAAGTAAAGATTTATTTCAATCAGAGATTAAAAGATTGGAAAGTTTAATTTATTCTGAAGTTGCAAGACTAGAAGGAATTATTAACACCAAAATAGCTGAAATTAAAACTGAAATAGCTGAAGTTAAAACTGAATTCTCAGAACAAATTTCTAGCGCTAAGCAAAAAGCACTTTATTGGCTTTTAGGTACTGCAGTAGCAACTACAGTAACTATACTTTCAAGCGTTTGGATTATGATGAATTTTATGCTAGAAAGCTTAAAATAAAAATTATTTAAAGTTTTTACTATATCTTGTTGATATACAATTTTATAGTTAGGATAATATAGTTATCCTATGAATTTAAGTAATGTTTTTCATATAATCATAAATTAAAGCTGTTCGACTAATAATAAAATTCTCAAAATCATCATTTAATAAATATTTAACCATATCTTTTGTTATAAAATGTGTTTCTAAATCTTTAAAAAATTGTTCTTGTTGATTATCTTGTATTTTTTTATTTAGCAACTCTTTTATATATGTGCTTAGATTTTTATTATTGATTTTATTATTAGATTCTTTTGTAATAAGTGCTATATTTGCTATATTATTAATTATATTATCATTAGATGAGATAAAATTTTTAGATATCTCTTTTCCTATATTAGAATTTATAGGAAAAATATGATGTTCTTCTAAAAATTCACTAAACTTCTTAAAAACCGTTTGCTTTTATCACTCTTGATCTTCTGGCTTAAAACCTATTATTTTTGCCATTATACCCCTATAGCTTTCAAAACTATTCATTGTTTGTATATTGCTAACTCTAAGAAGTCTAACTTTGTGATCTTGTTTGTAAAAAACTTTAAAAACATAACCACTTTCTTTGTGTTTTACCATATCATCTAAACCACATTTTTCTATAAATTCATAATCTTTAGCAAAAACTTCATTTTCTACATCAAATAAATCTTGAGAATAACCATTAGGATTAGCTGGATCATAAGTATAAGAACTTACTACACATTCTCTCATAGCTTTTTGTATTTCTTCTTGGGATAATTTTTCCATAGTGTTTTCCTTTTTTTATTTTTATAGTGATATAAATGACTTAATGTGTAGTTATGGATTTTTATTAACTTGATTAATTTAACTTCAATTATTTAAAACAACTCACTATGAGAACCTATATTAATACAGGTTAAAATAAGCTTATCATCTTGTTTTTGATAAATTAAGAGCAAATCAGGTTTTACATGACACTCTCTAAGCTCTTTAAATTCACCTTTTAGTTTATGATCTTTGTATTTTCTTTCAAGAGTTTCATTGTTAGATAAGCGATAAACTATTTCATCTACCAAATCTTTTTCTTTTAGTGTTAGCTTCTTGTAATTTTTCTTGTATTCTTTTAAAACTCTAATTTCATATTTCACGCATAGCCTTTTTATACTCATCAAAGTTTTTAAAAGTTTCATACTCTCCATTTTTCATTTCTTCTAAAGCTTTTTTCATAGAACTTTGTTTTTTCTCATCTGGGATATCATACTCTAATAAACAATAAGTAGCTCTTAGGCTTTTAGCCAAACTCTCAAAAACAGGCAAAAAATCCTTATCAAATCCACTAATTTCAATTTTTATAGACATCTACATCCTTTCTTATATAATTTTATTTTTTATTATAGCATAAAGGATTTTGTTGTAAATTTGAAAAACTTTTTATTTATGTAAAATTACATAAATAAAACAATTAAAATACAATATAAAGAATTAAAGAATAGCAAAAACGGTTATTTTAAAAACTAACAAATCTTTGTACAGAATGATTTCATATTCTGTTGCAAAATTTTAGCTGGTAAATAACAACCAGCAAATATTATCTGTTTTAATCCTTAAAAATTAAATAATTAAACGAATTAAGCTCATTTATAATTATTTTTTCAACATCTTTCCTTAAATCAATAAATAAAGCATTTACATCGATCTCATCTAAGTTGTTTTCTACCCACTCTATGGTATTTATTTTGTCTTTTTCACTTAAAATTAAAGAGTATAATTTGATATTTTTTAAAGAAATTTTAAATTTCTTTAACATGTTTATAAAATCTTTTTTACTCATTGTTGTGTGGCTTAATTCTATCTTGTTTAAGTGTTTAATAAACAAGAGAAGAATTAAAAGCATTTTCTCTCCATTTCCACTCCAGCTTTCACTTAATTTCTCTATAAATCCTACACCTTTGAGAGAACGAATATGTTTAGATATTTTTTGAAGTTGCATATTTACAATGTTTGATTTTAAAAAATCATTTAAGCCATTTTTTAGCTGTAATTCATGTGTAAGTCTATTGTAATTTCTAAGATTTCTATGTAATTCCATATCCGCTAAATTATTTGCTAGTAGCTCATTTGGACTAATTTGAAAATATTCGCATATTTTTAGTATTGTAGGAAGTGTAATATTGTTATTTCCTTTTTCCCACATACTTACTGTTTTTTGTCCTACATTTAAAATTTCGCCCAACTCTTGTTGTGTTAATTTGCGTTGTTTTCTTAAAAACTTAATATTTTCTTTTATCATAATAGAATTATCCTATATAAAATTATTAAAATATTAAAATATTTTTGTTAAAAATAAAATAAAAATTTATATTATTTTAAATTAAAGAATTTATAATTCTAAAAAAGGATTATAAGATGGAAAACATAAAAAAATTTTCATTGAAATTGGAAAATTTTCAATCTTGTCAAGAATCATGGCTCTTAAAAGATTTGATACCGAAAGAATCTTTGGGTTTGCTTTATGGTAGTAGTGGTAGTGGAAAGACAAGTGTTTGTTTGTATTTTTGCAAGGAAATTTTAAAGAAAGATAATGAAATTAGAGTGTTTTATATAAATGCAGATATGGGACTTTCGAGTTTAAAAAAATATGGTTTCGCAAATCTTCTTGAAAATTTTACCAACCGTTTTTTTGTAATAGATTTAACATGCTCTGATAAAAAATTCATATATTTTGAAAACATATGCGACGAAATAATAAAAATTCAAGAGAAATTCAATGTATTTATAATTGTTGATTCTTTAAATTGTGTCACTAGAAAAATAGGAAGATTTATTGATCCAAATTATTTATTTTCAAAAGAGAAAATAATTCGAAAAAAAGGTGGGACTGTGCTTTTTATTCATCATTTAAATAAAAGCGGAGTTTTTTCTGATAGTCATCAAATTGTTGATTATGCTGATTTTAGCTATAGATGTGAATACACTGAAGAGATGAATTCTATTTTGTTAAGACCAGAAAAACTTGGAAGATTTATACTTGAAAAAATAGCATTCAAAGTTTTAAATTTTAGCAATTTAGAAAGAATGGAATTTGATAGTGTTGAGATGAGTTCTTATGAGATAGAGTTTATAAAAACTGTTTTAGAGATTTTAAAGATGGGTCGTTTTAAGCAAAATGAATTAATCAACCTAGTCTTAAGAAATTGCAAAAGATATGTTGGTCGTGAAAAGGCAAGAAAACTTTTGCAAGAATATGCAAAAAAAGGAAAATGGTGCATGCTCAAAGATCGTTTTGATAACAATTCGATTTATTATTACTTAAAAAATGAGGAAAAATAATGGATATGGATAATATAGTAATTTGCAAAGCTAGTGATCTTGAAGATATTTTTAAAAAGATTTTAAAAGAAAATGAATTAATCAAGAATAAAACTGATGAAAATTTAAATGTACAACAGGCTTCAAATTATTTAAAAATAAGTACTTCAAAACTTTACAAGGATTGTAATTTAGGAAAAGTTCCTTTTTGTAAAATTGGTAAAAAACTTGTTTTTAAAAAAGATGATCTTGATGAATATTTAAAACTTAATAGCTCTAAAAATAGTTTAAAATTTTAATCACACTTAACTAAAAAACCGAAAAACCTAAAAAACCATTGTAAATTAGTGTTTTTCAGTTTTAAAATTACTAAAAATAGCATTTAAAGTATTATTAATAGTTTCATTTTTAATATTTGCATATCTTTTTGTAACTCCTATGCTTGAATGTCCTAATGTTTCTCCAATAGCTTCTAAAGATATACCCATATTAATACCTATATATCCTATTAAATGTCTTAAGTCATGCAATCTAATAGGAGTTTTTAATTTTTGATTTATTTTATCCCAATGCCATCTTATATCTTTATAAGGGTTTCCATCTTCTTTAATAAAAATATATCCTTTATTTTTTACTCCAATGCTTTTTAAAGCTTCTATTTGTAAAGAACTTAACGGAAATTGTAAGTTTTTCCTTGATTTGTTTTGGCTTGAAGGTAAAAAATAAATTTTATTAGCAAAGTCAATATTATCCCATTTTAATGTAAGAACTTCACTTTTTCTTCTTCCATGTAAAAGAAATATAAACATAGCTCTTATCATTAAATTTTCATAATTTATAATAGCTTTATAAAGAGCATTTCTATCCTCATCATCAATAGTAAAATATCTTTTGTTGTCAAATTTTTGTATCTCTATTTCTCTTGCTATATTTTTTTCTATATAATCATTTTTAATAGCAAATTCAAATACTGGAGAAAGTATATCTTTTATTGTTTTTGTTGTTCTTGGAGATTTACCTTGATCAATCATTTTATTGACAATATTTTGCATATCTTTTAATTTGACTTGTTTTATTTTGATGTTTCCTATAACATCTTTTATATGTGCATTATATGAAAATATGGTTACCTCGTAATGTTTTTTAGAAATAGTATTTTTTCGCATACTAATCCATTCTTCAAACACTTCATTTAGTTTAGGTTCTTTAATTTTAAATTTCTTTGCAAATTTTCCATTAATTCTTTGCAAGGCAATTAACTCACAATTCTTTTTAAGGGTCTGGGTGTTATTTAAAATAGGAAATATCTCATAACTTGATTTTTTTCCTTCATAATATCTTATAGCTAATTCGTATGGTATAGTTAATCTTCTATGTAATTCTACTAAGCTAATTTCTTTTATATCCTCCAATTTCTTATCTTTGTCTATAAAATATATACCCTTATATTCTTTTATTTTTACTAGATTTTTCAAGATATTCCTTTTTTGCTTTTAATTTACGCAGAAAATTTTATTATTTTTTACATAATATAAAATTAAAAATATACTAAAAATAGTATCTCAAATGGATTTTAGTGGTAGCGGTTTTGGTAGCGGTTTTTTTCTCAAAATGGTATAAAATAATACTATTTTTAAGATAAACTTAAACAACAAAATACCTATTTTTCAATACTTTGATAAAAAATGATAACAAAACGCATTAGGCTCAAAATCTGGTAAGGGCAACCTTGTGTCGGTTCGAGTCCGACCTCGGGCACCATATTTCAAAAAACGACTTTTTATTTTTTATACACATACAATCATGATTTATTTTTACACATCTAAATTTATTAGGTATAAATCTTTTTCATAGGTAAAACTTGTTATACTATGTGAGTTATTATCATACTTTATAATATTTTCTAAAACTTTGATGAAATCACTAGGAACTTTGATAATCAAACTTTCATTTTTAAGTTTTATTTTCCTTATTGTCACAGTAAAAATTTGGTTTAAAAATATCTTTTTAAAAATACATACTCTTTATAAAAACTTCTTGACAAATTTTATTTAAATTTATATCTAGATTAACATAAGCCTTTATATTACCCAAGAATGTTGATTTAACATCATCATAAAAACTTCATTTTGTGAATTTGGGTTTGTAAAACCTTGTTTTAAAGTATATATCTACCCAAACTCTTTAAAAATTGCCTATATAAAAACCCTGTTATTTTTTTCAAATCAATTGCAAAGTTTTTATTTTGATTAATAAACCACACACTTACTACTTTCTACCTTCCTTACTTCAACCTCACATTCATAATCATATTAGACAAAAAGATACTATCTTGTTTAAAGCCTTTTGAGTCATATGCATTTTTTGATTGTATAGTTTGTATTAAAATTGAAAGATTGTATAAACTTAAACTCTCTAATATATTTACAAGTTCTATCTTACTTAAAGTATTAAAATCATTTAATAGTCTAAGATAACTACTTATAATAGAAGAAGAATTGATATTATTAAATACGATTTTATTTTTATATCTTCTTTAATCAAGAATTGATTATCTTTTATATACAAATAAGTTTTAAGATGATGATTACTTAATATTTGATTATAAAAACTTAAAAGGCTTTCTTTACTATTTAAATCTATAAAATTTAAAAATATATTTTCTTTTAATAATGCTTCTTGTAATTCTTTTAAGTTTTTAAAAGCTTGATTTATTCTAGAAAGATTTTCCAAAGCATAAATAGTGTTGTCATCTTTAGAAATTACTCTATTAATGTTATATTGTAATAAAGGGTTTTTATAATATGTATCACTATTGATTAAGATATTGATATAAAAAGATTCTTTTATATTAGTATGCTTTTTAATATGTAAAAATTCTAAAATATTTAAAAAAGCATTAGGTATGTAAAATTGATCTAAACTAAGTTGCAAAAAATGATTCATATTATACATAGAAAAAATATCATTATCTTTAATCAAATTATCTTTATTTAGATTAAACAACATAACCCCACCAAAACCCAATAAGCTTAAATTTTTTAAATTCTCTAAAGCTTTTCTTTTTTCTAAATCAATTTGAAGTATTTTTTGCATTGTTTTTCCTTTCTTTAATTAGCCTATACATAAACCATTTTTCATAATGATAGTAGTGGCTAGTGTAGTTATGAAATTCATTATTTTTACTCTTTTATGTTATGTTCTTTAGCATAAGCTTGTATTTTAGCTCTTAAATCCTCTGGGAAATTATATCTATATATGGCAGGAATTCTTGGATCAAGGAGTCTATCAAGTTTATGTCTTTTATAATACCATTCTAGTTTTTCGGGGGTAAAATATCTTGGTGCATTAGGATAGCCTTGAGGTGGAGTTAGGGCTGCTAGTTTGGCTTCTAGTATCATGGATTTCATGGTTAATTTTGCCGAATTTTCACTTCTTTCATTTCTAATATCTACATCATAATTAGTTTTCATTCCATTTCTATAAGCATACATTTTTTGATCAAATTCCCACCTACTCTCTGGAGTAGAATCTATATCCCTTGGATCTTTTAATTTACCTTTTAAAACATCATCATCTAAAGCTCTGATAATTCTACCTGTTTCATCATGTGTTATTCTATATTTATTCACATCAATAATCCAATCCACTCCTATAAGTTCATCTAAGAAAGGAAGCATACCAAATTCATCATAAGGAGGATTTTTAGAAAAATCTTTTAGCATTTTCTCTCTTAAAGCATTAGTATGGCCTCCACCTGCTAAGGCTACAGAAGAAGAATAAGTGCTAAGTTGGTGTTCTAAAGAAGGTTGATGTCCTAGTTGTGCTGCTAGAAATAATGCTTGATAAGCTCTAGTGGTAAATCCTGTTTTCCATAATCCTCCTCCACCTTTTGCAAAGCCTTTTATATCTCCTAGTATCCCTGCTGCCAATTCCCATTCACTCATAAATAAATATCCATTACTTAAATGAGCTAAGCCTCTATTGCTTTCTACTTTTTTATAAAGTTCTTTATAATCTTCATTGATTAAATTTCCTTTTTCATCTACATTGGTATAAGCTTCATAAGGTATATCTATAACAGTACTTCTTAATCCACTTCTAATGACTAAATACTTATATCTTTCTCTTTTAGTTTTTAAAGATTTATAATAAGCTTTTTCTGCTTTAGTCCAAGGAGCTATAGCTCCTTTTATAGGATCTTTTAAATAAATACTTTGCCAATCTTTAAACTCAAGCAAAGTAGAACTTTGTCCTGTGTAAAGATTAGGATCTAAATATCTGGGTTGATAGTCTTTATAGGGGGAGTTTTGTTTGATATTGTGTGCTTCAAACAAAGCTTTAGAATATTCTTGGGTGTATTTGCCTGTGGGCTTAATATTTTCTGAAAAATATATTTTATTTGTCTTTTTATCCACCTCTACCCCTCTTCCATTAGGAGCGTATATTATATAAATATCTTTATTATTATCACTCATTGTTTATCCTTTCTTTAATTAACCTATACATAAACCATTTTTCATAATGATAGTAGTGGCTAGTGTAGTTATGAAATTCATTATTTTTACTCTTTTATGTTATGTTCTTTAGCATAAGCTTGTATTTTAGCTCTTAAATCCTCTGGGAAATTATATCTATATATGGCAGGAATTCTTGGATCAAGGAGTTTGTCTAGTTTGTGTTTTTTATAAACATATTCTAAATGCTCTGGAATCCAATAATAAGGTGCATTAGGATAGCCTTGAGGTGGAGTTAGGGCTGCGAGTTTAGCTTCTAAAATAAGAGAATTCATATATAGTTTTGCTTCTTTTTTAGTCCAATCATTGGGAATATCTGTATTGTAAAATGCAACAGCACCTCTACGATATGCCCACATTTCACGATTAAACTCTTTCCTACTCTCTGGAGTAGAATCTATATCCCTTGGATCTTTTAATTTGCCTTTTAAAACATCATCATCTAAAGATCTAATAGCTTTACCATCAGCATCATCTGCAAATTCATATTCTGTTAAATCAATAATCCAATCCACTCCTATAAGTTCATCTAAGAAAGGAAGCATACCAAATTCATCATAAGGAGGATTTTTAGAAAAATCTTTTAGCATTTTCTCTCTTAAAGCATTAGTATGGCCTCCACCTGCTAAGGCTACAGAAGAAGAATAAGTGCTAAGTTGGTGTTCTAAAGAAGGTTGATGTCCTAGTTGTGCTGCTAGAAATAATGCTTGATAAGCTCTAGTGGTAAATCCTGTTTTCCATAATCCTCCTCCACCTTTTGCAAAGCCTTTTATATCTCCTAGTATCCCTGCTGCCAATTCCCATTCACTCATAAATAAATATCCATTACTTAAATGAGCTAAGCCTCTATTGCTTTCTACTTTTTTATAAAGTTCTTTATAATCTTCATTGATTAAATTTCCTTTTTCATCTACATTGGTATAAGCTTCATAAGGTATATCTATAACAGTACTTCTTAATCCACTTCTTATAACTAAATACTTATATCTTTCTCTTTTAGTTTTTAAAGATTTATAATAAGCTTTTTCTGCTTTAGTCCAAGGAGCTATAGCTCCTTTTATAGGATCTTTTAAATAAATACTTTGCCAATCTTTAAACTCAAGCAAAGTAGAACTTTGCCCTGTGTAAAGATTAGGATCTAAATATCTGGGTTGATAGTCTTTATAGGGGGAGTTTTTTAATATACGATCAGCTTCAAAAACCGCTTTAGAATATTCTTGGGTGTATTTACCTGTGGGCTTGGAACTTTTGTCAAAATATATTTCATTGGTTTTTTTATTAACATCTAATATAGAACCATGTGGTGTATAAATCTCATAAGTTTCACTCATTGTTTATCCTTTCTTTAATTAGCCTATACATAAACCATTTTTCATAATGATAGTAGTGGCTAGTCTACCTATCATTTTTGGTGGTTTACTATTTTCTTTATTTTTATTCTCACTGATATATCTTTCATCATCAGAATTATTTCTATTCTTGATTTTTAATTCTTTTTCCTCTTTATCTTTTTTTACTCCCGCATACAAAGCCTTAATATTATTTTGCCCTATGGTATCTAAAGCCCTTAAGAAATTTCTATGTTTTAAAGGATCAGGGGTGTTGTTTGTTGCTTTAGTGTTAAATACATCATTATCCATATCTTCTAAATAATCCATACATTGATGATAAGCATCTATGGCTGATAAACCTTTTACTTCTCTATTTTTATACTCATCATACAAAGCCCTTTTTGCTTCATCGTTGTTAATAGCTTGTAGTTTTTGGTTATATTTTTGTATGTTTTCTTTTTGAGTTTTACTAAGACAATCAGAGATTAAAAAATCTTCTTCGTGTTTTAGTTTTAAAAGCCTTGGTTTTATAGCTAAATCATGTAAATAAGAATAGGTATTAAAAAAGTCTATATCCTCTATGGTTTTTAAATCACCAGTTTTTGATCTTAATTCATCTAAACATAAATACGCAAAAAGTTTGTTTAAAAGATAATTTCTTACCCTTTTTGTGCCGCCTACATCTTTATGATAAATAAATAAAGCTTCTTTCTCTCCCAAACCTCCTGTTTGTAGCTTTCCCCCTGTAAACATAGAAGTAAAATTAAAAGAAATAAAAGTATTATTAATAAACATAGGATAAGAGATGAATCCTTCTTGTGCATTTGTAGGTTTTTTTACTAAAACATAAGGAGGGTTATATTTATGAGCAAAATTTAAAAATTGCAATCTTTCGTGTTCTTTTTTACTTTGTTCATATGCGCTAATCCATAATTGATTGATCAAATCTGTAATGACAGCTTGAGGTAAAGATATGAAAGATTCTTTGGCAATACTACGAATATTTTTTAAAGTAAAATTAAATTTATATTGAAAAATTTGTTTTTTGCTGATATTTGTTATATCTTTAAAACCATCATGATTTTTTAACTCTTTAAAGCTTGGATCATCTACTAGCATAATAGCTTCGTATTTGTTTTTATTTTTTTGCATATAGCAAAGTTCTAATAAAGCTATTTTATTTAGTCTTTTAAGTCTTTTGTTAAATTGTTCTTGATTTTGTATTTTAACCTTTTTCATTTGAATACTTGAATTCATCATCAAAAACAATAAATAACTTATACCTATACTTTCATAAAAAGCTTTTTGTGCTTTAAGGGTTAAAAAATTAAGAATGGTTTTACTAAGCAATTTAGCAAATTTAAATTCATCTGCTCTTAAAAAATCTGCAAAAGGAAAGAATTTATCTATAAAAACATCCATCATAGCCACTATAGTTTTTTGCGGATTATAAGGAATTTTATTTATATTATTTTTTTCTATATCTTTTATCAATTCATCAAGTTCATTATCGATTTTTTTGTTTGATATTTTCTCTTTTTCAATCAATGCGTTTATTTGTTTTAGATTATACTCCACTGCTTCATCTTGGGTTTGATGATTTTCACTTTGAGGCTCTTTTAGGGAAGATAAAAACTGTCTATCTTCCTCACCACTAATTTCATGATCTTTTAATTGTTCTAAATAATCCACAAATTCTTCTATACAAAAAATTTCATTTTTTGCGAGTTTAGCCTTTTGTTGTTTTGAAAAACATAGGGGAATTTTTTCTTCATTTATATTTAAAAAGACATTTGTAGGAAGTATATCAATACTTTCTTCCTCTTCTATTTGTATACTTTCACAATTTGAAAACAATTTCCACCAAGCTTGGAAATCAGTTTGAATAAAAGAATAAAAATGTTTTATCGTATAATAAGTTAAAGCAAGTAAAATCACATCTGTGATAGTAAATACATTTTTCTTTACAAAACTCTCTCCTTTGTATACCACACCTGTGTAAGTACCTATTTTAGGCTGTGCAATATGGGTGATACTATCTATATAAGTTCTTATGCATTCTATGCCTTCTTGAAAGTATTGCTTTTGTTTTTCTAAGAAAGTTTTTTTATTATTTGCTTGATAAAAAATAGATTGTAAATAATGATAATTATATATTTTATTGATATTACTAGGATTTTTTATAAAATTCATATATTGAAATATATTTTCTAGATTGTCATCTGCAATATCTTTAAATAACTCTTCTTTTTCTTTTACTGTATCTTCAAAGCCTTGATAGGTTTGATAATTTAAGCAAATAAAAGGACTTAAAGAAAGCACAAAGGCATCTTTTTCATTATCAATAATATCGATTTTATATTTACTATAATCTATCATTGCATCGTAGTCTTTTGGAGCTTTGATTAAAATATCGTTTTGTGTTTCATCTTCTATGGTATCTGGATAAATGATGGTATTTTCAAAAATTTCTTCTGTGAGCTTTTGATGAAGTCCTGCATTAAATTTTTGTGGAGCATTTGTAATGATAAGAAAATTTTTTGCATAATAAGATTCGTTTTTTTCACTCTTTAAATCTTTTATGATTTGAGCTAGCGCAATAGAGTTAAAATACGGACTTTCTATATAGCTTAGCCTGTTTTGATCAAGGGACATTTGTTTTTTAAGTGCCTCTTTAATAGAATATCTATTATGCAATATTAATTCTTCTTTGGAATTTTGAGTGATGAGCTTTAAGAATTTTTTATTGTGAAAATCTTTAAAAATTTCTTCGTTTGATTGAAGATAAATTGCAAGATCTTGCTTATGATATGCTAATGATTGGTTCCTTATTGTCCCAAAGCCTGAAAAATCAAAAAGAATTTTATGATCTATGATCAAAGTGTAATGATCAATTTTGTTTTCAAAAAGAGTAAAAATATAACCAATATCACTTATGAGTAGTTGCACAATAGCATTATAAATAGCATAAGAGTATTTATCTTCACTCCACTTTGAAATTTCTTTATAAGCTTTTATCAACTCAAAAGCACTATCACTAATAACTAACAATGGCTGTGTTTTTGTTAAAAAGCTTTTCAATCTAAAGATATTGACAATACCAAGAAAAGCATTAATGATTTTCTTATATACAAGATTATAACCTTCTGCATGAATATCTTTAATATTTTGTATTAATTCATTAAAGACAAGCTCTATTTGTTCATTTAGTTTATACTCGTTTAATTTTTGATATTCATCGAATGATTTTAGTTTTTGAAGTATAGGGATTTTTAATTTCTCATTAATGCAAATGATTAAAGAATTAATATTTTTGTTCTCTTTTTCTAGTTTTTGTGTCATAGCTTCTGAAATAGTTTGATTTTCAGATTTTCCCAAGGCTTTTACAAAATCATCTAAAATGCTTGTCATATCGCAAGATAAAGGAGCGATGGTAAAGTTTGGGAGATTATTGCTAAGCTTATTAGAATCAGTAAATTTTTCATAAGAATAATCATAAATTTGAACTTTTTTTCCTTTATAAGCAGATATTTTAAGAGTATCATATAAGTATTTATCTAAACTACAATAACAATCCTTAGCGATATCATAATCTGTTAGTGCTAAATTTAGTATATTTTTTCTTGAAAAATTATTACAATATAAAACTATATTTTTAGCTTGTTTGCAATATTTATCTATCAAGTTTTTAAGCTCGTTTTGATGATAAATATAATGACAAGCAAATTCTTTATTTTTCATTATCTATCTTTAAGTAAATATTGGCTTAAGATTTTTTATTTAAATAAAAATTTAAGTAAAATCATCTATTAATCTCTCCAATCCACCTTATAATATTACCTTTATCATCAATTTCTACTTCTAGATCTTTGTATTTGTTGTAAAATTTAGGAGCTAAGATTTCTTTGAAGTATTTTGTGCCTTTGGGGGTTATTGCTACCCAGATATTGTATTGTGACCAATATTGTGGTGTATCCCAAGAAGTGGGAGAAAACATTGTGCTACATCCATCTATAATAACATCATCATTCAAATTTCTTTCAAATCTTTCTTTATAAAAGAAATTATCTCTAAAATATATCCAAGCTTGATACTTATCTTCTTTATAATAAGATAAGTTTGAGGGATAATCTATTTTATTTCTATCTTCATCACAATAAGATCCAAAATCTATATATCCTGCTAGAAAAAGCTGCCCCAAAACATTAATATATTCACTTATATAGGTAGGTTTGGGTGTATTTAAAGAAGAAGTGTTGTTAAGACTATCAATATTATAAAATTGAATGATATTTGCATCTATTTCATGTCTTGCAAAAAATTCATCATCAATAAGTTTTAATAATAAATATTCAAATGCTAAGAGAATATCTGTTTTTGTTGTGTATCTTAAATATTCTAAAAGTAAATCCATTTCAGAAAAATATGGTTTATTATTTAATACTTTACTTAAATTTTCATAACTTTTATATCCTATATCATCTTTTTTTTTATAAGAAAAAATAGGATTACCCATTGCATATATTACTTTTATTCTTTTCACTTTTATTCCTATGGTTTAATATGAATAGTTTTATTGAGCTTTGGATTTTTACCATAAATATTTATTGCTTCTCCCCCACTTCCAGAACCTGTTCTGTATATAATATCAATTCCATCGTTCAATTTATATCTTATCAATTTTTCTTGCGTAATTTGTCCTGTTTTATGATTTTTTATAGGAATATATTTTTCTTCTAACTTTGTAGCATTTTTTATTAATTTTTGCCACAGTTCATCTAATTCTTTTTTATTTTTTAAAAGGCGAATATTCCCACTACTACCTTTTTGTAGTTTTTCAATAATTTTCACTACTTCTTGTCGTGTTAAACCACTATTAAGTCTACTTGTAATTTTAAACATTGAATGTAAACCTTTTAAAGCCGGAACAAATGTATAACTCACATCTTCTAAAGGTTTATCATTGAGTTCTAATTGACTAGGAAATATTATCTCAATAAACTCTCCACTGCCATCTTGTGTTTGTATTCTTATCACATTATCAGGAATGAGTTCTTGGGTATTGTTATAATTTTCATTGATGTGAGTTTGTGTGGTATTTATATCATCTTTTATATTATCACTTGTAAGCATATCTTTATCATTTGCCTTAAAATAATCCTTAGTTAAAATATTAAACGAACATACATTTTCATTATCAAGCCACTCATCTAAACCTTTAGCAATTTCAAATTCAATCTTTTGCATTTTAGCAGGGGTTAAAAAAACTCTATAATGTATAATATTTTCTTTTTCTCGATAATCTTTATGATATTCAAAAAGCTCTTTAAAATACCCTGCTCCTAAATCTTTATATTCAAATTCTTTATAAGCACTTTTATAAACTTTAGCGATATTTTTTGGGATAATAAAGATTAATTTTAACAAATGCACACCAAGTGTAATTTTACACTCTTTATAATCATAGTTTTTACTAAAGTCTTGTTTAAGAGTATTTAGTATATTGACATCATTTAAATCAAATAAATCGTTTTTAGATAATTCTAATTGATCTAAACCTTGTTCGTTTTGATATAGAGTATCATTTAGGTATAAATTAGTGATTAAAAGATTATCTTTTTGATATTTATGTTCTTTATAATATATTCTTAACTTAGGCTCTTTTAGCTTTGTTTGGTTTTTGCTTTGCTTTACTAAGCCTTCCTTAGGATTAAAACTATGATCAAATTTAAACTTAGTAGGTACAAAGCTTACTTTTAAAGGATATCCTTTATCTGTGACACAAGCTGAGATGAGTTCTTGTAAGATTGCGTATTCATCATTGACTTTCTTTTGAGATAAAGAGCCTTTAACATCTACCACCTTAGTGCAAGGATAACTTACCTTTCCCATAGTATTGGGACAACCGCTTATGCTAGAATTAAGCAAATCACTTTCTAACATAATAGGCACACCATCATCTTTAAAAGTTTTTCCTTTGTTTGATTTAAGTATGACTTTACCTCCATGGATACATTCTAGGTTTTGATTTTCTAAAAGGGCATGAAGTTTAGCTATAGCTTGTTTTTTATTTATTTGTATGGTTTTTTGTTCTTTTAGAGTGTTTGAAATTAAATCTTTATACTCTAAGCTTTGCTTGCTTAAACATTCTAATTTGATATTTAAAGAATTTTCTATAATAGAATAATTAAGCAAACAAAGTTCATCATTTTTATAAAAGATGCTAAGTTTTCCTTTGCCACTATTTTCATCTTTAGGAGAAAAATAATAACTAGGTGTATCTTGTTTTATAGTATTATCTTGATCTAATTCTCCAAAGTAAAAGGGATTATTAGGAAGTTCGCTTGAGCCTGTAAGGAGAGTGGAGTTTAAGAAGATTTTTGTATCTAAACTTTTAAAATCTATTTGATATTTTTCTTCTATGTCCTTTATATCTAAAACACTTCTATCTTTTGTGAAAATATCACAATGATTATCATAAATATGAATTAAATTTGACATAGAGATAAAAGAAGTATTGTTAGAATTATCTTGCAAATTTACTTTATCTAAGAATATGATTTTTATATTATTTATCTTTAATACTATGGTATTGGTATTTTTATCATAAAATTGCTCTATGTTAAATACTTCGTTTAAAGCTAAATTAACATCATTTTCCTTAGTATTAAAGCTTTGATTATTTAGATTATCTTGCAAGGAAATTTCTTTATCTAAATAAGCTTGGATATCTTTTATTTTTTCTTTTAAAGTATTGATAGATTTATAAAGCTTTTTTCTAGCATCAAGATAGGTATCATTTAGACTTTCTTTATCTAGGATGAAGATTTTTGTGAAAGTAGAATTATAGCCTAGATTGTTTATAGCGCTAGCTTGGGTGAAAAGATCTTCTTGATTATAATTTATAGCTATGGAATTTTCACATTGATATAAGGCTTTTAAATATGCTATGGATGAATTTTTATCTATTTTGTCTATTTCGTCATTGTTTATAAAGGCAAGCCTTGTTATAAATAACTCTCTATCCATTTTTCTCTAAATATTTTAAGATAAATGAATATTATATCAAATATATTAAATTTTTTGATAATTTTTAAAAATTTTCATATATCACATAAACACTTGAGATCAATATAGGAACATTACACACAAATCCTATAAACCAACTTAATTTTTTGCATTTTTCTCCTGTACTATGGCATTTAAATAAATAAGCTTGTAATAAACAAGGAAGTATAAAAAAAGTGATCACTAAAAAGACAATGGTGATACCACTTAAAAATCCAAAATAATTATACGCTTTATATTCTTGCGGTGATAATTTTTCAATTTCTGGAGGACCAAGCAATACAAGCGATCTAGAGGTTTCAAGATCATAAGTAAGATAAAATATGATAACAATAACTGTAAAAAAGATAGTGAAAGATGTCAAAAAATAAGATTTTACAAATTCTTTTATATTAATTCTCATCCAATAATTTATAATAGAAAAGGCAATAAACACAGCTAAAGCTGTAAGATAAAATTTTACGATAATAACAATGGATAGCAACGAACCTACAAAAATAGAAAGTGCAATACTATCTCCCATTTAAACTCCTGTATTATAAAGCACATTATAAGCTTTATCTTTAAAATCAAGTTTAGCAATAAAATCCTTACTATAAAGTTTAAAATCTAAACCATAAGGAGTGAATTCTTGATAGTCTTTAAATAAATATATACATCAAATACACACTTGCAATTAATATAATAATATTACACACAAATCCCATAAACCAACTTAATTTTTTGCGTTTTTCTTTTATGCTATAACATTTAAATAAATAAGCTTGTAATAAACAAGGAAGTATAATAAATGTGATTGTAAAAAAAATAAAATTTATAAAGATTAAAAATTTAAAACACTTATATACTATATATTCTTGTGGTGATAATTTTTCAACTTCTGGAGGACCAAGCATTACATATCCTCTATAAGTTTCAATATCATAGCTAAAATAAAATATGATAACAATAACTGTAAAAAACACAATAAAATACATTAAAAAATAAGATTTTACAAATTCTTTTATATTAATTCTCATCCAATAATTTATAATAGAAAAGGCAATAAGAACGCTTAAGGCTGTAATATAAAGTATTGCATCAATAGCAACAAGTCTAAAAATAAATCCTACCAAACCCCAAAAAATAGAAAGTGTAATATCTTCTCCCATTTAAACTCCTGTATTATAAAGCACATTATAAGCTTTATCTTTAAAATCAAGTTTAGCAATAAAATCCTTACTATAAAGTTTAAAATCCAAACCATAAGGAGTAAATTTTTGATAATCTTGATAATCTTGATTGTAAAGATAGTATTGTTTAGTTTTTGGGGATTGTAGGACATCAGCAAAGGTTATTTGTGGTATAATATATATCTTTGGTTTATAAGTTTCCATCTGTCTTGTAGATCCCCAAATACTGAAACTCTTTTCATTAAAATCCCAAGCTCCAACAGGTTGTCCTAGCTTGATAAAATTTCCATCATCATCAAATTCATGTCCTTGATCTAAAAAATCAAAGCTATCATAAACATAAACAAGCATTTCATCAACGCGGTATGATACCTTTTCTCTATCTCCTTGAATTTCTTTTTTAATGCTTAATTTCGAAGGAACAAAATTAAAAGAAAATTTACCACTACAAGCATAAAGAGATAGATCTTGCATGAGTTCATCATAAGTTTGCTCTAAAGTCTCATATGTATTATAAGTAAGTCCAAGTGGCGATGTCGCAAAAATAAATTTATCAAGTCTAGCATAAGAAAAATCTACCTTAAATTTCTCTGCAATATTTATACCTAAATTTTGCCAAATTTGTTTGAAAAACTCATCATCACCCACACCTATATATTGACAATTTAAAGTATCAAGCTCATAGGGCTTACAGTCTAAAATGCGTTTATAATCTTTTGAAATTTCATCATTTTCTTTAATGATGATATAAGATTCTTCATTTTTATCGCTTCGATTTTCTTTTATATCGATAGCAAAATCAAATTTATATTCTCCTTGAGGTAATTTTTTTAATGTCAAAATATTATGAGTTTTTTTGTAAGATTATTTCTATTTGCTTTGTAAAATTTTGAGTGTATATGTCTTCTTTTGTATGAAATTTTTTACTTAGTCTTTTTATTATAGGAAAATGAGAATAAAACTTATCCCAATCTAGCGTAGTATAAAATTTAATAGAACGCTTTTCTTCTCTTACTTCATTTGTTTTATTATCTACATGGCGTGAAAAACGCTCTGAATTTTGCCTTAGTTTTTTCATCTTTTGAGTTTGTGTGTTTTTTGGATAAGGGGTATAATGTAAAATAAGAGGTTCTATACCTTTACTTTGTAAGAAATTTTGTATTTCTTTTAGTCTTTGTTCTGCTTGGGGATTATTAGGTTTGTTTTGTTTTATGGGAAGATGATAATTTTGTATTGTATCTATCTTAGGGCTATTTTGCCACAATACTTGAAGCTGATAGCTAACAGCCCAACCTAGTGTTGCTATTTCATTATTGCTTTTTTGATAGTATTTAAATTCATTATAACAACACTCTAATTCTGTAGGCAAAACTGTTTCATCATATTGTAAAGTACTAAAATTTATATTATTAATATAATTTTGACTCTTTAAAGTTTCTTCATTAATATGTCCTACTGGAACAAGATTTTCCCAAAAAAGTTCTTCATCCATTATTTCATCTTATTGTTTTTATATTTTTTAGAAATTTCTTAAGCATGCTCTCATTTAAATTTATAGAATACCTAGCTTAGCACATTCTAGCATATTTATAAAGTTTCATATATTTGACTTGTTTTTCATATATTAATAATTTTTTTTCTTGTAATTCTTTATATTTTTGAATATCAGGGCATATCATTTTTTGTATTTAGAAACATACCTATGTCAAGCCATTCATATGTATAACAATTTTTATATAAAATATTTGTTGCAATTTCATAATATTGATATTCTACTTTTTGCATCCTTAACCTTATATTGCTCTCAACAAATTTTACTCTTACAACATTGTTTTTTGCTGATAGATTATTTGATGAATTTTTAAGACTTGCAAAACAAGTCTTAAATTTGGGCAACATTAATTAAAAAAATTAAAATTCCAATGATTAGATTAATACTAAAGTATAGGATAAAATTTCTAGTTTCTGGTATGCGTTCTCCATATTTATTAGTAAATTCATTTGATTTGAAACAATATAAAATCACAAACACGATTATAGGAATAATCAAAATGTATAAAAGCTGCCACCATCCACTAAATCCTATATCATGCAATCTTCTTGCACCTATGGCAAATATAGGCAACAAACTTGCGAGCGAAAAAATATGATCAATAATTGGCAACCACCAAAAAAATGCCAAAGCCACACAAAAACTAACGAGAATTTGCATGAGCATCACAGCCCAATAATCACCCCTATTAGTTCGCGTCTTAAAGTCGGTAGCTTGTTTCCAAAAATTCAAATAAAGTTCAAACATTTTAAAATCCTTTTATAAATTTAATAAATAATTCAAAACAAACTGAACAAATTCATCACTATCATTAGGACACGCAATTAAGTCATAATCATATTTTGCTAAATGTCTATATTCTATACCTAATTCAAAAATCGTTTCAGAACAATCTATGCAAAAAGATATAGGATAAATCAAAGCTTTATTGTTTAAATTTGCTAAAATATCACTTGTATTTGGCTCAAGCCATTTTACAGGACCTAGTTTAGACTGATAAGCTAAAATAAATTCATCAAAATGATCTTTTAGTTTTTCTTTTAAAAGTTTTATATGATCATTTACATGCTTTTCATATAAATCGCCTTTATCAATAATACTTTGTGGCAAAGAATGTGCTGAAAAAATCAAAGTTTTAGCATCAAAATTACTTTTCTTAGCTAAAATGTGCAAAACTATCATCTCATTGTAAAGCTCATTTTTGTAAAAGATATCTATAGTTTTTATTTTTGCTTGAATTTTTTGCTTTAAAATTTCATTTTGTAAAACTTCTAAAGATGAAGTTACTGTGGTGCGAGAATGATGCGGATAAAGCGGGAAAAGAATAATTTCATCATTTTCATTTAAAGTATATTTTTGTAAAACCTCTTTGGCAAAAGGAGGCACATAAAGATTAATAAAGTCAAATTTAAAGTCATTTGTTTTTACATTAAGCTTTTCACACAAGCTTTGCGTAAACTCATTGAGTGGAGATTTTCCACCCATTTGTTTATAATTTTCCCTCATAGCTTTTACGCGAGATTTTGTAATAATCCACGCCACAAATCTTCTTATAAATTTATTTTTAATACCTAAAATATAAGGATCATTAAACATATTTTTTAAAAAAGTTTCGCAATCTTGTAAATTTGTAGCTCCACCCATATTTAAAAATAAAACTAATTTCACTAAAAACCTTTTATTAATTATATTTTACTTTAGTGTAAATTGAAAATCAATTGTATCCATAATATTTAGCATTCTTTACTATCTTTTTCTAAGATACATTATAACAGAGTTTTATAATTTAAAGCTGAATGCAGCAAGATAACATTATAAGCTATTGAGCACTTAGCCATTTCTTGTTAAATTCTCAAGATTGCTTTCAATCTTTTCTTGTATTTTTATAGAATTAGCTTATATTTTATCCACATCAATACTTCCAACAATATCAGCAACAAATTCACTTAAATCTATTTCACTAAAATCTAACTTTTGAAATTCTTCTGGAATAAATCCTCCATAATCAAGACTTTTTAGAGAACCACAATCTCTTCCAATTTGCGGGTATCCTTGCTCATTAAATATTTTTGCTAATTTTGAATTAAAACAACAATGTGTTTTTTATCCTGAATACAACCTATGAATTTAATTTTTTAGAGCAATATTCACCAACTTCTACACATCTATTTTGCTTATTGAGTTTTGCTAGCTTTTTTCATCTTTTCATTTTTAAGTTTTAATTTCTTAAATGATAAGTTTTATTATCATTGTAAAAACTTTGGTTTAAAAATACTTTTTTTTAAAAAATACATAGTCTTTACAAAAAAGCTTCTTGAGAAATTTTATTTAAATGTATATCTACTAAACCCAATGACATTGCCCAAATTTTTTAAAACCTCTCTATTATATTACCTTTAAAACCCTGTTATTTTTTTCAAATCAATTGCAAAGTTTTTATTTTGATTAATAAACCACACACTTACTACTTTCTACCTTCCTTACTTCAACCTCACATTCATAATCATATTAGACAAAAAGATACTATCTTGTTTAAAGCCTTTTGAGTCATATGCATTTTTTGATTGTATAGTTTGTATTAAAATTGAAAGATTGTATAAACTTAAACTCTCTAATATATTTACAAGTTCTATCTTACTTAAAGTATTAAAATCATTTAATAGTCTAAGATAACTACTTATAATAGAAGAAGAATTGATATTATTAAATACGATTTTATTTTTATATCTTCTTTAATCAAGAATTGATTATCTTTTATATACAAATAAGTTTTAAGATGATGATTACTTAATATTTGATTATAAAAACTTAAAAGGCTTTCTTTACTATTTAAATCTATAAAATTTAAAAATATATTTTCTTTTAATAATGCTTCTTGTAATTCTTTTAAGTTTTTAAAAGCTTGATTTATTCTAGAAAGATTTTCCAAAGCATAAATAGTGTTGTCATCTTTAGAAATTACTCTATTAATGTTATATTGTAATAAAGGGTTTTTATAATATGTATCACTATTGATTAAGATATTGATATAAAAAGATTCTTTTATATTAGTATGCTTTTTAATATGTAAAAATTCTAAAATATTTAAAAAAGCATTAGGTATGTAAAATTGATCTAAACTAAGTTGCAAAAAATGATTCATATTATACATAGAAAAAATATCATTATCTTTAATCAAATTATCTTTATTTAGATTAAACAACATAACCCCACCAAAACCCAATAAGCTTAAATTTTTTAAATTCTCTAAAGCTTTTCTTTTTTCTAAATCAATTTGAAGTATTTTTTGCATTGTTTTTCCTTTCTTTAATTAGCCTATACATAAACCATTTTTCATAATGATAGTAGTGGCTAGTGTAGTTATGAAATTCATTATTTTTACTCTTTTATGTTATGTTCTTTAGCATAAGCTTGTATTTTAGCTCTTAAATCCTCTGGGAAATTATATCTATATATGGCAGGAATTCTTGGATCTTTTAATCTATCTAGTTTGTGTTTTTTATAAATAAATTCTAATCTTTCTGGGCTAAAATAATAAGGTGCATTAGGATAGCCTTGTGGAGGAGTTAGAGCTGCTAGTTTGGCTTGTAAAACCAAAGTATCTAGCCACAATTTTACTTCTTTTTGCGTCCAATCACTTGGGATATTATCACCATAACCATTTAACATCCCATTTTTATAAGCATCTCTTTTGTATTCAAATTCCCACCTACTCTCTGGAGTAGAATCTATATCCCTTGGATCTTTTAATTTGCCTTTTAAAACATCATCATCTAAAGCTCTGATAATATCACCTGCTTCATCATAAGCAAAATCATACTTGTTTAAATCAATAATCCAATCCACTCCTATAAGTTCATCTAAGAAAGGAAGCATTCCAAAATCATCATAAGGAGGATTTTTAGAAAAATCTTTTAGCATTTGAGCTTTAAGAGGGTTTTTATGTATACCATCTACTAAACCTCTATATGCATAAGAATCATAAAGACTCTTAAGACCTTGTTCATGTCCTAGTTGTATGAGTAAAAAATTTATTGCTTGGGTTCTTGCTTTAAATCCTGTCATAGAAAGTTGCAAGGCTCCTATAAAGCCTTTTATATCTCCTAGTATCCCTGCTGCCAATTCCCATTCACTCATAAATAAATATCCATTACTTAAATGAGCTAAGCCTCTATTGCTTTCTACTTTTTTATAAAGTTCTTTATAATCTTCATTGATTAAATTTCCTTTTTCATCTACATTGGTATAAGCTTCATAAGGTATATCTATAACAGTACTTCTTAATCCACTTCTTATAACTAAATACTTATATCTTTCTCTTTTAGTTTTTAAAGATTTATAATAAGCTTTTTCTGCTTTAGTCCAAGGAGCTATAGCTCCTTTTATAGGATCTTTTAAATAAATACTTTGCCAATCTTTAAACTCAAGCAAAGTAGAACTTTGCCCTGTGTAAAGATTAGGATCTAAATATCTGGGTTGATAGTCTTTATAGGGGGAGTTTTTTAGGATTTCGTGGGCTTTGAAAAGAGCTTTGGAATGTTGCTCAACATACTTATCTATAGGCTTATTAATTGTATCACCAATTAATATTTTATTTGTATCTTTTTCTACATTTAATATAAGTCCATTTGGTGTATAAATCTCATAAGTTTCACTCATTGTTTATCCTTTCTTTAATTAGCCTATACATAAACCATTTTTCATAATGATAGTAGTGGCTAGTCTGCCTATCATTTTTGGTGGTTTTTCTTCAGAGTTTTTATTTTCATTAGAGGTCGTCGTGTCCTCTTCATCTGTTTTTTGTTTTTGCATATTCTCACTCTTTTTATTTACTCCCGCATACAAAGCCTTAATATTATTTTGCCCTATGGTATCTAAAGCCCTTAAGAAATTTCTATGTTTTAAAGGATCAGGGGTGTTGTTTGTTGCTTTAGTGTTAAATACATCATTATCCATATCTTCTAAATAATCCATACATTGATGATAAGCATCTATGGCTGATAAACCTTTTACTTCTCTATTTTTATACTCATCATACAAAGCCCTTTTTGCTTCATCGTTGTTAATAGCTTGTAGTTTTTGGTTATATTTTTGTATGTTTTCTTTTTGAGTTTTACTAAGACAATCAGAGATTAAAAAATCTTCTTCGTGTTTTAGTTTTAAAAGCCTTGGTTTTATAGCTAAATCATGTAAATAAGAATAGGTATTAAAAAAGTCTATATCCTCTATGGTTTTTAAATCACCAGTTTTTGATCTTAATTCATCTAAACATAAATACGCAAAAAGTTTGTTTAAAAGATAATTTCTTACCCTTTTTGTGCCGCCTACATCTTTATGATAAATAAATAAAGCTTCTTTCTCTCCCAAACCTCCTGTTTGTAGCTTTCCCCCTGTAAACATAGAAGTAAAATTAAAAGAAATAAAAGTATTATTAATAAACATAGGATAAGAGATGAATCCTTCTTGTGCATTTGTAGGTTTTTTTACTAAAACATAAGGAGGGTTATATTTATGAGCAAAATTTAAAAATTGCAATCTTTCGTGTTCTTTTTTACTTTGTTCATATGCGCTAATCCATAATTGATTGATCAAATCTGTAATGACAGCTTGAGGTAAAGATATGAAAGATTCTTTGGCAATACTACGAATATTTTTTAAAGTAAAATTAAATTTATATTGAAAAATTTGTTTTTTGCTGATATTTGTTATATCTTTAAAACCATCATGATTTTTTAACTCTTTAAAGCTTGGATCATCTACTAGCATAATAGCTTCGTATTTGTTTTTATTTTTTTGCATATAGCAAAGTTCTAATAAAGCTATTTTATTTAGTCTTTTAAGTCTTTTGTTAAATTGTTCTTGATTTTGTATTTTAACCTTTTTCATTTGAATACTTGAATTCATCATCAAAAACAATAAATAACTTATACCTATACTTTCATAAAAAGCTTTTTGTGCTTTAAGGGTTAAAAAATTAAGAATGGTTTTACTAAGCAATTTAGCAAATTTAAATTCATCTGCTCTTAAAAAATCTGCAAAAGGAAAGAATTTATCTATAAAAACATCCATCATAGCCACTATAGTTTTTTGCGGATTATAAGGAATTTTATTTATATTATTTTTTTCTATATCTTTTATCAATTCATCAAGTTCATTATCGATTTTTTTGTTTGATATTTTCTCTTTTTCAATCAATGCGTTTATTTGTTTTAGATTATACTCCACTGCTTCATCTTGGGTTTGATGATTTTCACTTTGAGGCTCTTTTAGGGAAGATAAAAACTGTCTATCTTCCTCACCACTAATTTCATGATCTTTTAATTGTTCTAAATAATCCACAAATTCTTCTATACAAAAAATTTCATTTTTTGCGAGTTTAGCCTTTTGTTGTTTTGAAAAACATAGGGGAATTTTTTCTTCATTTATATTTAAAAAGACATTTGTAGGAAGTATATCAATACTTTCTTCCTCTTCTATTTGTATACTTTCACAATTTGAAAACAATTTCCACCAAGCTTGGAAATCAGTTTGAATAAAAGAATAAAAATGTTTTATCGTATAATAAGTTAAAGCAAGTAAAATCACATCTGTGATAGTAAATACATTTTTCTTTACAAAACTCTCTCCTTTGTATACCACACCTGTGTAAGTACCTATTTTAGGCTGTGCAATATGGGTGATACTATCTATATAAGTTCTTATGCATTCTATGCCTTCTTGAAAGTATTGCTTTTGTTTTTCTAAGAAAGTTTTTTTATTATTTGCTTGATAAAAAATAGATTGTAAATAATGATAATTATATATTTTATTGATATTACTAGGATTTTTTATAAAATTCATATATTGAAATATATTTTCTAGATTGTCATCTGCAATATCTTTAAATAACTCTTCTTTTTCTTTTACTGTATCTTCAAAGCCTTGATAGGTTTGATAATTTAAGCAAATAAAAGGACTTAAAGAAAGCACAAAGGCATCTTTTTCATTATCAATAATATCGATTTTATATTTACTATAATCTATCATTGCATCGTAGTCTTTTGGAGCTTTGATTAAAATATCGTTTTGTGTTTCATCTTCTATGGTATCTGGATAAATGATGGTATTTTCAAAAATTTCTTCTGTGAGCTTTTGATGAAGTCCTGCATTAAATTTTTGTGGAGCATTTGTAATGATAAGAAAATTTTTTGCATAATAAGATTCGTTTTTTTCACTCTTTAAATCTTTTATGATTTGAGCTAGCGCAATAGAGTTAAAATACGGACTTTCTATATAGCTTAGCCTGTTTTGATCAAGGGACATTTGTTTTTTAAGTGCCTCTTTAATAGAATATCTATTATGCAATATTAATTCTTCTTTGGAATTTTGAGTGATGAGCTTTAAGAATTTTTTATTGTGAAAATCTTTAAAAATTTCTTCGTTTGATTGAAGATAAATTGCAAGATCTTGCTTATGATATGCTAATGATTGGTTCCTTATTGTCCCAAAGCCTGAAAAATCAAAAAGAATTTTATGATCTATGATCAAAGTGTAATGATCAATTTTGTTTTCAAAAAGAGTAAAAATATAACCAATATCACTTATGAGTAGTTGCACAATAGCATTATAAATAGCATAAGAGTATTTATCTTCACTCCACTTTGAAATTTCTTTATAAGCTTTTATCAACTCAAAAGCACTATCACTAATAACTAACAATGGCTGTGTTTTTGTTAAAAAGCTTTTCAATCTAAAGATATTGACAATACCAAGAAAAGCATTAATGATTTTCTTATATACAAGATTATAACCTTCTGCATGAATATCTTTAATATTTTGTATTAATTCATTAAAGACAAGCTCTATTTGTTCATTTAGTTTATACTCGTTTAATTTTTGATATTCATCGAATGATTTTAGTTTTTGAAGTATAGGGATTTTTAATTTCTCATTAATGCAAATGATTAAAGAATTAATATTTTTGTTCTCTTTTTCTAGTTTTTGTGTCATAGCTTCTGAAATAGTTTGATTTTCAGATTTTCCCAAGGCTTTTACAAAATCATCTAAAATGCTTGTCATATCGCAAGATAAAGGAGCGATGGTAAAGTTTGGGAGATTATTGCTAAGCTTATTAGAATCAGTAAATTTTTCATAAGAATAATCATAAATTTGAACTTTTTTTCCTTTATAAGCAGATATTTTAAGAGTATCATATAAGTATTTATCTAAACTACAATAACAATCCTTAGCGATATCATAATCTGTTAGTGCTAAATTTAGTATATTTTTTCTTGAAAAATTATTACAATATAAAACTATATTTTTAGCTTGTTTGCAATATTTATCTATCAAGTTTTTAAGCTCGTTTTGATGATAAATATAATGACAAGCAAATTCTTTATTTTTCATTATCTATCTTTAAGTAAATATTGGCTTAAGATTTTTTATTTAAATAAAAATTTAAGTAAAATCATCTATTAATCTCTCCAATCCACCTTATAATATTACCTTTATCATCAATTTCTACTTCTAGATCTTTGTATTTGTTGTAAAATTTAGGAGCTAAGATTTCTTTGAAGTATTTTGTGCCTTTGGGGGTTATTGCTACCCAAAATGTATATCTATCCCAGTATTGTGGCATATCCCAATTAGAATATGCATAATCATCCTTGCTCATATTTGGATATTTTTCTCTAAGATCTATTACATCTCTATAATACGCATCAGTATAAAAGAAATTATCTCTAAAGTATATCCAAGCTTGATATTTATCACCTTGATTGGAAAGTAAATTTTCTTCCTTATCTTGTAAACCGCACATACCAAATTCTATATAACCTGCTAAGAATAGTTGTCCTATAATATTAATATATTCACTAATATAGGTTGGATTAGCAGAATTATCCTCTATCACATTTTTACTATCAAGCAAATATGCAAAAAACAAAGAATCTAATTCTATAGCACTATCATTTCCAAAATATCCTGTTGATAATTTTAAAATGGTTTCTTCAAAATGTTCTAAAATATCTGTTTTTGTAAGATTTGGAATTTGTAAAAAAAGTCCAAATTCTACATAGTAGCGCATTTTTTGATTGGCTTTTATTGTGTTGCAAATTTCTTCAGAAAGCTCTAAAAATATATAACTTTGCAAGTCTGTAAGTACTTTATATATCATTTTTTTAAATCCCTTATGCTATGTATTTTTGTTTGCTCTTCGGGCTTCTTATCAATTTCTACCGCTGAACCGCCAGATTTGGATTTTTGTCTTAATTTTACAATAGTTCCATCGCTCAGTTTTCTTATTTTTATAGTACCTTCAAGTTTATCTTTGCCTACATCTTCTAACATCTCTGCTCTCTCTGTAACATCCTCCCAAATCTCTTTTATTTGCTTATTATCCTTAGCCCAGAAAACATTTTCACTTCTTCCAAGTCTTAATTCTTTAGAAGTCTTAAGATTATATTTATTTTTTAATACCTCTATCACTTCTTTTTTGGTGGCATATTTGGATTTTTTCTTAGTAATATTTTTTACATTTTTAGGATTTTTCACTGCACCAAGCATTGCTAAAGTATCGCTAGTAATGCCAATATTTTCAAGTGAATTTGGAATATCTTCCACTATACCTTCTAATGGAGCAAATAAAGGTTTTATAGCTCCACTTGATGATTTTTCCCATTCTTTAAATTCATCAAATATTATCTCAATAAACTCTCCACTGCCATCTTGTGTTTGTATTCTTATCACATTATCAGGAATGAGTTCTTGGGTATTGTTATAATTTTCATTGATGTGAGTTTGTGTGGTATTTATATCATCTTTTATATTATCACTTGTAAGCATATCTTTATCATTTGCCTTAAAATAATCCTTAGTTAAAATATTAAACGAACATACATTTTCATTATCAAGCCACTCATCTAAACCTTTAGCAATTTCAAATTCAATCTTTTGCATTTTAGCAGGGGTTAAAAAAACTCTATAATGTATAATATTTTCTTTTTCTCGATAATCTTTATGATATTCAAAAAGCTCTTTAAAATACCCTGCTCCTAAATCTTTATATTCAAATTCTTTATAAGCACTTTTATAAACTTTAGCGATATTTTTTGGGATAATAAAGATTAATTTTAACAAATGCACACCAAGTGTAATTTTACACTCTTTATAATCATAGTTTTTACTAAAGTCTTGTTTAAGAGTATTTAGTATATTGACATCATTTAAATCAAATAAATCGTTTTTAGATAATTCTAATTGATCTAAACCTTGTTCGTTTTGATATAGAGTATCATTTAGGTATAAATTAGTGATTAAAAGATTATCTTTTTGATATTTATGTTCTTTATAATATATTCTTAACTTAGGCTCTTTTAGCTTTGTTTGGTTTTTGCTTTGCTTTACTAAGCCTTCCTTAGGATTAAAACTATGATCAAATTTAAACTTAGTAGGTACAAAGCTTACTTTTAAAGGATATCCTTTATCTGTGACACAAGCTGAGATGAGTTCTTGTAAGATTGCGTATTCATCATTGACTTTCTTTTGAGATAAAGAGCCTTTAACATCTACCACCTTAGTGCAAGGATAACTTACCTTTCCCATAGTATTGGGACAACCGCTTATGCTAGAATTAAGCAAATCACTTTCTAACATAATAGGCACACCATCATCTTTAAAAGTTTTTCCTTTGTTTGATTTAAGTATGACTTTACCTCCATGGATACATTCTAGGTTTTGATTTTCTAAAAGGGCATGAAGTTTAGCTATAGCTTGTTTTTTATTTATTTGTATGGTTTTTTGTTCTTTTAGAGTGTTTGAAATTAAATCTTTATACTCTAAGCTTTGCTTGCTTAAACATTCTAATTTGATATTTAAAGAATTTTCTATAATAGAATAATTAAGCAAACAAAGTTCATCATTTTTATAAAAGATGCTAAGTTTTCCTTTGCCACTATTTTCATCTTTAGGAGAAAAATAATAACTAGGTGTATCTTGTTTTATAGTATTATCTTGATCTAATTCTCCAAAGTAAAAGGGATTATTAGGAAGTTCGCTTGAGCCTGTAAGGAGAGTGGAGTTTAAGAAGATATAAGCTTGGTAGTTTTGAAGTTCTTCAAAAGTAAAATCTGTCGTTGCTTCTAATTTGTAAAGTTCATCATAAATACTTTGACAATCAATGATACTTTTATTTTCACAAAATAAATAAATACTTTTTTTATCTTTATAAATAGAATATAAAAAGTCTCTACTTATCATAATTTTCCTAAATAATACCTACTTTGGCTTTTCCGCTAAAATACAAAGCTTGCGATATTTTACAAACTCCACCTAAATATTGCTCATCCCAAATTTGATCTTTTATTTTATAACTTTTTGAATTATATCCGTATATTTTTGTTATATTATTAATATTTTCAAGACATTTCATATCTTTATAAACTACAATAAAAATTCTAAATTCTCCAATGGCAATTTTATGAGCTAAATTTTCTTGATTATTGACAAAAGAACTATCTTTTCTGTATTGATTAAAATCATTTTTATCAAGAATTAAAATATATTTTTCTTTTTCATGTGCCTTTAAAATAAAATCTATGATTTTTGTTTGACTAATGGTAGGAGCTTTATAGCTTGCATAATAATTATCTCCAACCTCTTCTAAAATACCATTTGTTTCTTGCATTATGGTGGCTATTAATGAAAGAAAATATTCAAAATGATTGATTTTTTCTGGAGAACTTCTAAAAAGTCCAAGAGGTCCATTTTTAAGAGCGAAATTTTTATTATTAATAGCATTATTTTTTAACACAAAAGTTTCTGTATATATTTGAATATTTTTCATAAAATGATTAAGATACTCTATACATTCACTAAAACTTTTATCTTTGACTTTGTTATAGTTAGCATCTAATTCTAAAAGATAGGAGTAGAAGTAAAGGGTTTGAGTTAGGGGGATTATGGAGTGAGAATCTTTACCCGTATAGATAGGCAGTCTATTGTGTGAGCCATATTGAGCAGAAGCGATGATTTCAATTTTACCATTATCATAAATGTGAGTGATTTTTTCTGAAACATCTATAGTGTATTTTCCTAAAAGATCTTGCATAATTTTTATTGTATTAGGGTTGATAATTACACTAGGAAAATTCCAACCATAAACACTAGGGGCATTAAAAGTATAAACTTCATTAGGGCTAAAAGATAATTTATCTTTATATTTAATATCACAATATATCAAAGCCATTTGAGCTAAATACCCACCCAATGAATGTCCTACAAATATAATGCTTTTGTGTTTATTTCTGATTATCTTATTTACTTGTTCTAAAAATTCTAAAAGAGAAGAAGATTGGAGGTTACCATTGAGAGATAAGACTAAGTCTTGAACTACATCTATATTTAACAAACCTTCAGTTCCCCTAAATCCTACAACAAATTTATCTTTTTGTTTATCGTAAAACAAAGTAGCGCTAAAGCCGCTTGTAGTGTTAGGCTGATGAAATTGAACTTCATATCTTTGAATGAAATTTTTAGTCTGTAATTCTCCGAATTCTCCGTTTAGTTTATCAAAATTTGTCTTTTCATCAAAGAAATTTAACATTTTTGATTGCCAAGCATCATCTTGTCTTAAATCAATCAATACTTCTTTATCTTTATATTTTTGACTGACAACATGTTCTAAATTTACCTTTATTTCTCTATAGCCTCTAAGAGAATTTTCTTCTTGAATTTTTTCTTGATTAAAATCTAACTCAAATATATTTCTAGTATTTAAAAAATCAAAATTAAAATAACTAGCTTGTGCAAGTTCTGCATAATCTTTTAAATTATTGATTTGAGTTTTCATTTTTATTTCTTTTAATTAAATAAATTATTGCAAATATTATAATATGCATCACAATAATAATTAAGCACAACTTAAAATTACTATTATTTCTATTAATCAATAGTAGCAACAAATAACAACAAATAGCAACAAATAGCAACAAATAGCAACAAATAGCAACAAATATATTTTTTGTATTTCTTGCTTTTTTATAAATTAAATAATAAAAATAAGGCAACAATGGAAAAAGATAAAATATAACAAGAAAAAAGAACATTTCAGTAAAAGTTGCATCATATGCCATATAATAACCTAAAATAGCCCCAAATCCCCAAATTATAATCCAAATAATATATAGATTTTTTAGTATTATCACACTACTTCCTTTTTTGTTGAAATTTAAATTATTATTAAAAAATCAAAAAACCAATCTATACAAGTTTAGCGTAATTTTTGAGATTGTTAATTTGAGTTTTATTACTCATTTTTTAAATCCATATAGAAAATAAAAAGATATAAAAAAATGTATAAAAAAATACAAAATAATAAAGAAAAATAATAAGAAAGTTCTTTTCTAAATTTAATAGATATTATTAAAAATAATATTGTATAAATACCTAATGTTATTATATAATTAAAAAATCCTCCCGAAATAAAGAAAAATAAAGAAAAATAAAGAAAAATAAAGAAAAATAAAGAAAAATAAAGAAAAATATTTTTGGATTTAATAGTTTCTTGTAGTGTTAAATATGATATGTAAGGTAACAATGGATAAGAATATATAAAAAATGCAATCTTTAACATATCACCAAAAAATTCTATATCACTAAAATAAGCATATAAAGAACTAAACAAAAAAATAATCCCCCAAAACAACCCCCAAGCAATGTATATTTTTTTTAATAAACCCATTTATTTTCCTTTTTATATTTTTAATAAAATTATCCTACTTTTTAAAAATCAAAATATAATTACACTAGGAACCATTCCAGCCATAAATACCAAGAACATTAAAAGTAACATATTGCAACATAGCATAACTAGCATCTGCTATATCAGCATAGTCTTTGATTTGGGTAATAAGTTCTTTAGGATTCATTAATATCTTTCCAAATTATATTCTTCATCACTTTTTATAAATTTTAGCAATAAAATATAATGTATGAATACAAACACTTTATTAAAGATGGTTTTTAAAGGCTTGATTAATAAACCACACACTTACTACTTTCTACCTTCCTTACTTCAACCTCACATTCATAATCATATTAGACAAAAAGATACTATCTTGTTTAAAGCCTTTTGAGTCATATGCATTTTTTGATTGTATAGTTTGTATTAAAATTGAAAGATTGTATAAGCTTAAACTTTCTAATATATTTACAAGTTCTATCTTACTTAAAGTATTAAAATCATTTAACAAGCTAAGATAATTACTTATAATAGAAGAAGTGTTAATACCATTGAATAAAATTTGATTTTTTATATCTTCTTTAATCAAGAATTGATTATCTTTTATATACAAATAAGTTTTAAGGTGATGATTACTTAATATTTGATTATAAAAACTTAAAAGGCTTTCTTTACTATTTAAATCTATAAAATTTAAAAATATATTTTCTTTTAATAATGCTTCTTGTAATTCTTTTAAGTTTTTAAAAGCTTGATTTATTCTAGAAAGATTTTCCAAAGCATAAATAGTGTTGTCATCTTTAGAAATTACTCTATTAATGTTATATTGTAATAAAGGGTTTTTATAATATGTATCACTATTGATTAAGATATTGATATAAAAAGATTCTTTTATATTAGTATGCTTTTTAATATGTAAAAATTCTAAAATATTTAAAAAAGCATTAGGTATGTAAAATTGATCTAAACTAAGTTGCAAAAAATGATTCATATTATACATAGAAAAAATATCATTATCTTTAATCAAATTATCTTTATTTAGATTAAACAACATAACCCCACCAAAACCCAATAAGCTTAAATTTTTTAAATTCTCTAAAGCTTTTCTTTTTTCTAAATCAATTTGAAGTATTTTTTGCATTGTTTATCCTTTCTTTAATTAGCCTATACATAAACCATTTTTCATAATGATAGTAGTGGCTAGTATAGTTATGAAATTCATTATTTTTACTCTTTTATGTTATGTTCTTTAGCATAAGCTTGTATTTTAGCTCTTAAATCCTCTGGGAAATTATATCTATATATGGCAGGAATTCTTGGATCAAGGAGTTTGTCTAGTTTGTGTTTTTTATAAACATATTCTAAATGCTCTGGAATCCAATAATAAGGTGCATTAGGATAGCCTTGAGGGGGAGTGAAAACTGCGAGTTTAGCTTCTAAAATAAGAGAATTCATATATAGTTTTGCTTCTTTTTTAGTCCAATCATTGGGAATATCTGTATTGTAAAATGCAACAGCACCTCTACGATATGCCCACATTTCACGATTAAACTCTTTCCTACTCTCTGGAGTAGAATCTATATCCCTTGGATCTTTTAATTTACCTTTTAAAACATCATCATCTAAAGATCTAATAGCTTTACCATCAGCATCATCTGCAAATTCATATTCTGTTAAATCAATAATCCAATCCACTCCTATAAGTTCATCTAAGAAAGGAAGCATTCCAAAATCATCATAAGGAGGATTTTTAGAAAAATCTTTTAGCATTTGAGCTTTAAGAGGGTTTTTATGTATACCATCTACTAAACCTCTATATGCATAAGAATCATAAAGACTCTTAAGACCTTGTTCATGTCCTAGTTGTATGAGTAAAAAATTTATTGCTTGGGTTCTTGCTTTAAATCCTGTCATAGAAAGTTGCAAGGCTCCTATAAAGCCTTTTATATCTCCTAGTATCCCTGCTGCTAATTCCCATTCACTCATAAATAAATATCCATTACTTAAATGAGCTAAGCCTCTATTGCTTTCTACTTTTTTATAAAGTTCTTTATAATCTTCATTGATTAAATTTCCTTTTTCATCTACATTGGTATAAGCTTCATAAGGTATATCTATAACAGTACTTCTTAATCCACTTCTTATAACTAAATACTTATATCTTTCTCTTTTAGTTTTTAAAGATTTATAATAAGCTTTTTCTGCTTTAGTCCAAGGAGCTATAGCTCCTTTTATAGGATCTTTTAAATAAATACTTTGCCAATCTTTAAACTCAAGCAAAGTAGAACTTTGCCCTGTGTAAAGATTAGGATCTAAATATCTGGGTTGATAGTCTTTATAGGGGGAGTTTTTTAATATACGATCAGCTTCAAACAAAGCTTTAGAATATTCTTGGGTGTATTTGCCTGTGGGCTTGGAGCTTTTGTCAAAATATATTTCATTGGTTTTTTTATTAACATCTAATATAGAACCATGTGGTGTATAAATCTCATAAGTTTCACTCATTGTTTATCCTTTCTTTAATTAACCTATACATAAACCATTTTTCATAATGATAGTAGTGGCTAGTATAGTTATGAAATTCATTATTTTTACTCTTTTATGTTATGTTCTTTAGCATAAGCTTGTATTTTAGCTCGAAGTTCTTGCGGAAAATTATATCTATATATAGCAGGAATTCTTGGATCTTTTAATCTATCTAGTTTGTGTTTTTTATAAATAAATTCTAATCTTTCTGGGCTAAAATAATAAGGTGCATTAGGATAGCCTTGTGGAGGAGTTAGAGCTGCTAGTTTGGCTTGTAAAACCAAAGTATCTAGCCACAATTTTACTTCTTTTTGCGTCCAATCACTTGGGATATTATCACCATAACCATTTAACATCCCATTTTTATAAGCATCTCTTTTGTATTCAAATTCCCACCTACTCTCTGGAGTAGAATCTATATCCCTTGGATCTTTTAATTTGCCTTTTAAAACATCATCATCTAAAGCTCTGATAATATCACCTGCTTCATCATAAGCAAAATCATACTTGTTTAAATCAATAATCCAATCCACTCCTATAAGTTCATCTAAGAAAGGAAGCATACCAAATTCATCATAAGGAGGATTTTTAGAAAAATCTTTTAGCATTTTCTCTCTTAAAGCATTAGCATGGCCTCCACCTGCTAAGGCTACAGAAGAAGAATAAGTACTAAGTTGGTGTTCTAAAGAAGGTTGATGTCCTAGTTGTGCTGCTAGAAATAATGCTTGATAAGCTCTAGTGGTAAATCCTGTTTTCCATAATCCTCCTCCACCTTTTGCAAAGCCTTTTATATCTCCTAGTATCCCTGCTGCCAATTCCCATTCACTCATAAATAAATATCCATTACTTAAATGAGCTAAGCCTCTATTGCTTTCTACTTTTTTATAAAGTTCTTTATAATCTTCATTGATTAAATTTCCTTTTTCATCTACATTGGTATAAGCTTCATAAGGTATATCTATAACAGTACTTCTTAATCCACTTCTTATAACTAAATACTTATATCTTTCTCTTTTAGTTTTTAAAGATTTATAATAAGCTTTTTCTGCTTTAGTCCAAGGAGCTATAGCTCCTTTTATAGGATCTTTTAAATAAATACTTTGCCAATCTTTAAACTCAAGCAAAGTAGAACTTTGTCCTGTGTAAAGATTAGGATCTAAATATCTGGGTTGATAGTCTTTATAGGGGGAGTTTTTTAGGATTTCGTGGGCTTTGAAAAGAGCTTTGGAATGTTGCTCAACATACTTATCTATAGGCTTATTAATTGTATCACCAATTAATATTTTATTTGTATCTTTTTCTACATTTAATATAAGTCCATTTGGTGTATAAATCTCATAAGTTTCACTCATTGTTTATCCTTTCTTTAATTAGCCTATACATAAACCATTTTTCATAATGATAGTAGTGGCTAGTCTGCCTATCATTTTTGGTGGTTTTTCTTCAGAGTTTTTATTTTCATTAGAGGTCGTCGTGTCCTCTTCATCTGTTTTTTGTTTTTGCATATTCTCACTCTTTTTATTTACTCCCGCATACAAAGCCTTAATATTATTTTGCCCTATGGTATCTAAAGCCCTTAAGAAATTTCTATGTTTTAAAGGATCAGGGGTGTTGTTTGTTGCTTTAGTGTTAAATACATCATTATCCATATCTTCTAAATAATCCATACATTGATGATAAGCATCTATGGCTGATAAACCTTTTACTTCTCTATTTTTATACTCATCATACAAAGCCCTTTTTGCTTCATCGTTGTTAATAGCTTGTAGTTTTTGGTTATATTTTTGTATGTTTTCTTTTTGAGTTTTACTAAGACAATCAGAGATTAAAAAATCTTCTTCGTGTTTTAGTTTTAAAAGCCTTGGTTTTATAGCTAAATCATGTAAATAAGAATAGGTATTAAAAAAGTCTATATCCTCTATGGTTTTTAAATCACCAGTTTTTGATCTTAATTCATCTAAACATAAATACGCAAAAAGTTTGTTTAAAAGATAATTTCTTACCCTTTTTGTGCCGCCTACATCTTTATGATAAATAAATAAAGCTTCTTTCTCTCCCAAACCTCCTGTTTGTAGCTTTCCCCCTGTAAACATAGAAGTAAAATTAAAAGAAATAAAAGTATTATTAATAAACATAGGATAAGAGATGAATCCTTCTTGTGCATTTGTAGGTTTTTTTACTAAAACATAAGGAGGGTTATATTTATGAGCAAAATTTAAAAATTGCAATCTTTCGTGTTCTTTTTTACTTTGTTCATATGCGCTAATCCATAATTGATTGATCAAATCTGTAATGACAGCTTGAGGTAAAGATATGAAAGATTCTTTGGCAATACTACGAATATTTTTTAAAGTAAAATTAAATTTATATTGAAAAATTTGTTTTTTGCTGATATTTGTTATATCTTTAAAACCATCATGATTTTTTAACTCTTTAAAGCTTGGATCATCTACTAGCATAATAGCTTCGTATTTGTTTTTATTTTTTTGCATATAGCAAAGTTCTAATAAAGCTATTTTATTTAGTCTTTTAAGTCTTTTGTTAAATTGTTCTTGATTTTGTATTTTAACCTTTTTCATTTGAATACTTGAATTCATCATCAAAAACAATAAATAACTTATACCTATACTTTCATAAAAAGCTTTTTGTGCTTTAAGGGTTAAAAAATTAAGAATGGTTTTACTAAGCAATTTAGCAAATTTAAATTCATCTGCTCTTAAAAAATCTGCAAAAGGAAAGAATTTATCTATAAAAACATCCATCATAGCCACTATAGTTTTTTGCGGATTATAAGGAATTTTATTTATATTATTTTTTTCTATATCTTTTATCAATTCATCAAGTTCATTATCGATTTTTTTGTTTGATATTTTCTCTTTTTCAATCAATGCGTTTATTTGTTTTAGATTATACTCCACTGCTTCATCTTGGGTTTGATGATTTTCACTTTGAGGCTCTTTTAGGGAAGATAAAAACTGTCTATCTTCCTCACCACTAATTTCATGATCTTTTAATTGTTCTAAATAATCCACAAATTCTTCTATACAAAAAATTTCATTTTTTGCGAGTTTAGCCTTTTGTTGTTTTGAAAAACATAGGGGAATTTTTTCTTCATTTATATTTAAAAAGACATTTGTAGGAAGTATATCAATACTTTCTTCCTCTTCTATTTGTATACTTTCACAATTTGAAAACAATTTCCACCAAGCTTGGAAATCAGTTTGAATAAAAGAATAAAAATGTTTTATCGTATAATAAGTTAAAGCAAGTAAAATCACATCTGTGATAGTAAATACATTTTTCTTTACAAAACTCTCTCCTTTGTATACCACACCTGTGTAAGTACCTATTTTAGGCTGTGCAATATGGGTGATACTATCTATATAAGTTCTTATGCATTCTATGCCTTCTTGAAAGTATTGCTTTTGTTTTTCTAAGAAAGTTTTTTTATTATTTGCTTGATAAAAAATAGATTGTAAATAATGATAATTATATATTTTATTGATATTACTAGGATTTTTTATAAAATTCATATATTGAAATATATTTTCTAGATTGTCATCTGCAATATCTTTAAATAACTCTTCTTTTTCTTTTACTGTATCTTCAAAGCCTTGATAGGTTTGATAATTTAAGCAAATAAAAGGACTTAAAGAAAGCACAAAGGCATCTTTTTCATTATCAATAATATCGATTTTATATTTACTATAATCTATCATTGCATCGTAGTCTTTTGGAGCTTTGATTAAAATATCGTTTTGTGTTTCATCTTCTATGGTATCTGGATAAATGATGGTATTTTCAAAAATTTCTTCTGTGAGCTTTTGATGAAGTCCTGCATTAAATTTTTGTGGAGCATTTGTAATGATAAGAAAATTTTTTGCATAATAAGATTCGTTTTTTTCACTCTTTAAATCTTTTATGATTTGAGCTAGCGCAATAGAGTTAAAATACGGACTTTCTATATAGCTTAGCCTGTTTTGATCAAGGGACATTTGTTTTTTAAGTGCCTCTTTAATAGAATATCTATTATGCAATATTAATTCTTCTTTGGAATTTTGAGTGATGAGCTTTAAGAATTTTTTATTGTGAAAATCTTTAAAAATTTCTTCGTTTGATTGAAGATAAATTGCAAGATCTTGCTTATGATATGCTAATGATTGGTTCCTTATTGTCCCAAAGCCTGAAAAATCAAAAAGAATTTTATGATCTATGATCAAAGTGTAATGATCAATTTTGTTTTCAAAAAGAGTAAAAATATAACCAATATCACTTATGAGTAGTTGCACAATAGCATTATAAATAGCATAAGAGTATTTATCTTCACTCCACTTTGAAATTTCTTTATAAGCTTTTATCAACTCAAAAGCACTATCACTAATAACTAACAATGGCTGTGTTTTTGTTAAAAAGCTTTTCAATCTAAAGATATTGACAATACCAAGAAAAGCATTAATGATTTTCTTATATACAAGATTATAACCTTCTGCATGAATATCTTTAATATTTTGTATTAATTCATTAAAGACAAGCTCTATTTGTTCATTTAGTTTATACTCGTTTAATTTTTGATATTCATCGAATGATTTTAGTTTTTGAAGTATAGGGATTTTTAATTTCTCATTAATGCAAATGATTAAAGAATTAATATTTTTGTTCTCTTTTTCTAGTTTTTGTGTCATAGCTTCTGAAATAGTTTGATTTTCAGATTTTCCCAAGGCTTTTACAAAATCATCTAAAATGCTTGTCATATCGCAAGATAAAGGAGCGATGGTAAAGTTTGGGAGATTATTGCTAAGCTTATTAGAATCAGTAAATTTTTCATAAGAATAATCATAAATTTGAACTTTTTTTCCTTTATAAGCAGATATTTTAAGAGTATCATATAAGTATTTATCTAAACTACAATAACAATCCTTAGCGATATCATAATCTGTTAGTGCTAAATTTAGTATATTTTTTCTTGAAAAATTATTACAATATAAAACTATATTTTTAGCTTGTTTGCAATATTTATCTATCAAGTTTTTAAGCTCGTTTTGATGATAAATATAATGACAAGCAAATTCTTTATTTTTCATTATCTATCTTTAAGTAAATATTGGCTTAAGATTTTTTATTTAAATAAAAATTTAAGTAAAATCATCTATTAATCTCTCCAATCCACCTTATAATATTACCTTTATCATCAATTTCTACTTCTAGATCTTTGTATTTGTTGTAAAATTTAGGAGCTAAGATTTCTTTGAAGTATTTTGTGCCTTTGGGGGTAATAATTGCATTGATATTATATTTATTCCAACTACTTGGAATATCCCAAGAAGCAATACAAAAATCATCTATATAAAAACACTCTTTAATGATATAATTATCTAAAAAATATTTCCAATTTTTATCTTTATCTTTGGTATAAGCTGATAATGTATTTTGTTTTTCATCGTTTATATAAAAATCAATTAAATCATTTAGAAATAATTTTGTAAATACTTTTACAAATTCACCTTGATAATCTTTTGTATAAAGATTAAAAATCATAAAAAATTCTGCATAATCACTACATTCTAAGAAATCACATAAAAAACTATACTCTACAATCTCTGTTATATCATTTTTATTTACTTGTTTATGTGTGGAAAATATATCAAGAAATGAATTTATATGCAAATCAAGCAAAACATCCCATTGTGGAAATAATTCTGCATTTATGGTTTCTAAAACTTTAAATTTCATTAAGGTTTTCCTAGGTTATTAATATGTATTTTATAATCTTTATTGTTAATTTTAGTATCTATCGTGGGCATATTGTCACTTTTGTTGCTTGAATAATTTCTCAACATTAATTTTGTGTCATCTTCTAAAATTCTTATAATTCTAATTCCTTTACTATTTGTTTCCATTATTTCTTTTTGATAATTTTTTGTTAACTTGTCCCATAAAACCATCAATTCATTTATATCACCTACTAAATAAATTCTATTATGAGATTTTTTTAATTTTTTAATTTCATTTAAAATTTCATTCTTTGTCAATGATTTTTTCTTAGTAATATTTTTTACATTTTTAGGATTTTTCACTGCACCAAGCATTGCTAAAGTATCGCTAGTAATGCCAATATTTTCAAGTGAATTTGGAATATCTTCCACTATACCTTCTAATGGAGCAAATAAAGGTTTTATAGCTCCACTTGATGATTTTTCCCATTCTTTAAATTCATCAAATATTATCTCAATAAACTCTCCACTGCCATCTTGTGTTTGTATTCTTATCACATTATCAGGAATGAGTTCTTGGGTATTGTTATAATTTTCATTGATGTGAGTTTGTGTGGTATTTATATCATCTTTTATATTATCACTTGTAAGCATATCTTTATCATTTGCCTTAAAATAATCCTTAGTTAAAATATTAAACGAACATACATTTTCATTATCAAGCCACTCATCTAAACCTTTAGCAATTTCAAATTCAATCTTTTGCATTTTAGCAGGGGTTAAAAAAACTCTATAATGTATAATATTTTCTTTTTCTCGATAATCTTTATGATATTCAAAAAGCTCTTTAAAATACCCTGCTCCTAAATCTTTATATTCAAATTCTTTATAAGCACTTTTATAAACTTTAGCGATATTTTTTGGGATAATAAAGATTAATTTTAACAAATGCACACCAAGTGTAATTTTACACTCTTTATAATCATAGTTTTTACTAAAGTCTTGTTTAAGAGTATTTAGTATATTGACATCATTTAAATCAAATAAATCGTTTTTAGATAATTCTAATTGATCTAAACCTTGTTCGTTTTGATATAGAGTATCATTTAGGTATAAATTAGTGATTAAAAGATTATCTTTTTGATATTTATGTTCTTTATAATATATTCTTAACTTAGGCTCTTTTAGCTTTGTTTGGTTTTTGCTTTGCTTTACTAAGCCTTCCTTAGGATTAAAACTATGATCAAATTTAAACTTAGTAGGTACAAAGCTTACTTTTAAAGGATATCCTTTATCTGTGACACAAGCTGAGATGAGTTCTTGTAAGATTGCGTATTCATCATTGACTTTCTTTTGAGATAAAGAGCCTTTAACATCTACCACCTTAGTGCAAGGATAACTTACCTTTCCCATAGTATTGGGACAACCGCTTATGCTAGAATTAAGCAAATCACTTTCTAACATAATAGGCACACCATCATCTTTAAAAGTTTTTCCTTTGTTTGATTTAAGTATGACTTTACCTCCATGGATACATTCTAGGTTTTGATTTTCTAAAAGGGCATGAAGTTTAGCTATAGCTTGTTTTTTATTTATTTGTATGGTTTTTTGTTCTTTTAGAGTGTTTGAAATTAAATCTTTATACTCTAAGCTTTGCTTGCTTAAACATTCTAATTTGATATTTAAAGAATTTTCTATAATAGAATAATTAAGCAAACAAAGTTCATCATTTTTATAAAAGATGCTAAGTTTTCCTTTGCCACTATTTTCATCTTTAGGAGAAAAATAATAACTAGGTGTATCTTGTTTTATAGTATTATCTTGATCTAATTCTCCAAAGTAAAAGGGATTATTAGGAAGTTCAGCAGAGCCTGTAAGTAATACACCTTTGAAATAAATTTTTAGAATGAGTTAAATCAACATTTTTAGCCCTTAAGATTTCACAATCAATCACTTCTTTATCATAAGCAAAAATTGTTTCTTTTACTTTTTCAAGAGACATGAATTTTCCTTAAATTTTTAGTCATTTTATGATAACTAAGACTCCAATATTTATCGCTTTTTTCTCCTGCTAAAACATTAAAATAAAATTCATTTCTATCTTTTTGATATTCTTGTGAGATATTACCATAATCATATTTATGATAAAGCATTCTTGAAATCATTTCATCTTTAGGTATAAAAATAAAAGGATAAAATTTACTCACACTAAAATTATTGTATTTCTGACTCAAATCTAAATCTTGTATCGCAATAACTTCATAATCATTACTCGCTTTTAAAAGTTTAATTTGTCTATCTTTTCTATCGAAATAAATCAATTCAAAATCGCCTTTTATGCTTGTATTAAATTTTTTAGTGATAGATTCCAAACAAAAATCTAATTTATTATATATACTTTTAAGTTGAGAGATTTCATTATAAAATTTTTTAATACTTTCATAATATCTTTGATTTTCTATATCTTTTTTACAAAAAGTTTGTGTTTTCTTTTCTAAATTTTCCTGATTTACATAACATATATAATTATTATCTAGCATAGATCTAGTCCAAGTAATAAAAGCTCTTGCGCCTTTTACACTTTGTAAATTATCATCAATGTTTTGAAATTTCAAAAAGATAGAGTGAAGAGATTTGATCAATCCAAAGATATCTATCAAATTTCCAGGCACTTTATATTTATCATCAATAAGCTCTATTCCTATATCAGAAAGTTTTTGAATAACCCAAGTAACGCAATTATTTTCAAGAAGCTTATAGGTAAATTCTTCATTGATTGGCTTTTCGCTATTAGGTGTGATTTCTTTTGTAGTATTAAAATCATTTTTAATATTTACAAGTAAGCTTTCATATTGTTCTTTAGAAAGTTCTAAAGAACAGCGATTAGAAGGTTTGAAAGTTTGGGGGCTTCTTAGTTTTTTAATAATATAACAATTTTTATCAATATTGTTATCTAATACATATTGGTTATTGTTAAATACTTTACCAGGAGATCCTATAAGAGATTCTGCAACATTAGCAATTCCAGTTCCAAAACCCCAAAAACCACCATTGAGTTCTTTAGACTCTTTAACTTCATACCATTTTTGATCTATCATGTCCCATTCTTTGTTTTTAAGACATTCTTGTCTTAATGTTTCATCTATTTTATCTAACTCATCAGGACTTTTATCTTTAGTAAGTCCTAAGAAAGCGTGAGTGAAATCTTCTCTTTGCCAGTAACACTGATTTTTAAAATCCAAAAAACATTCCACCAATGGATCAATATAAATCGTAACATAATATTTCATTTATAAAATCCTCCTAATAACTCAAATATATATACCATAGCCACTAAAAAAATATATCCACATAAAAAAGTTATTAAAATTCTCCAAGCTCTTAAAAAGATAAAAATTATAGGTGCAAAAATAAAAAATAAAATTTTAAAATTATAGATAAACTCATGATATTTCATATATATAAATATTAATATCACAAGCAACAATAATGCAAAAAAATTTTTAATATAAAGCATATTCAATATAAAAATAAATAGCATAAAAAATAAAATAGTGAATTGATCATAATTGTTACTGATATAAAAATATACCATAGGAATGATAAAAATCCCTACACTACATACAAACCAAGCAATTTGTCCGCTTGATATATTGTCTATTCCTTTGCTTTCTAGTTTTGCTTTGAGTTTAGAATAAATAGGAATTTGCAAATTTACTCCTAATATAGATAAATTGTTTTATTATAACCAATCTACTTGATACTTTTAATTAATTTAAATTCTTTGTTTTTAAGATATTCTTATCTTAATGTTTCATCTATTTTATCTAACTCATCAAGACTTTTATCTTTGGTAAGTCCTAAAAAGGCGTGAGGAATGTTCCAATCCATAGGGTGGATATAAATCGTTGCGTAGTACTTCATTTATAAAACCCTCTATTTGCTAACCAATAAGCTAAATACCACCAAAAACTATTTGCAAATGCAAATACTATCCAAAAACTTAATTTATGAATTTTATATTTTATAATGTTTCTCTTTTCTAATAAAAACCAAATAGTAAAAAATGCAATATGACACAATGTAAAAAGCAAGGCATAGTCGCCAAATCCATTTAAAATATCCATATTTATTCCTATTAAATAAATAAATCTGATAAAATAAATAATAGGTAAAAAAAATATGAAATAAGATATTATAGTCAATCCGCAACAAGCGAAACAATCTAATACAAATTTAGCAAAATTAAATTTGTTATTCATAGATATTCCCTTACTATATATTGATTATTTTTTAACATCTTATTGCTTGTAACATTAACAGAATTCATTTTAATTCCAAAGCCCAAAAAAACCACCATTGAGTTCTTTAGACTCTTTAACTTCATACCATTTTTGATCTATCATGTCCCATTCTTTGTTTTTAAGACATTCTTGTCTTAATGTTTCATCTATTTTATCTAACTCATCAGGACTTTTATCTTTAGTAAGTCCTAAGAAAGCGTGAGTGAAATCTTCTCTTTGCCAGTAACACTGATTTTTAAAATCCAAAAAACATTCCACCAATGGATCAATATAAATCGTAACATAATATTTCATTTATAAAATCCTCCTAATAACTCAAATATATATACCATAGCCACTAAAAAAATATATCCACATAAAAAAGTTATTAAAATTCTCCAAGCTCTTAAAAAGATAAAAATTATAGGTGCAAAAATAAAAAATAAAATTTTAAAATTATAGATAAACTCATGATATTTCATATATATAAATATTAATATCACAAGCAACAATAATGCAAAAAAATTTTTAATATAAAGCATATTCAATATAAAAATAAATAGCATAAAAAATAAAATAGTGAATTGATCATAATTGTTACTGATATAAAAATATACCATAGGAATGATAAAAATCCCTACACTACATACAAACCAAGCAATTTGTCCGCTTGATATATTGTCTATTCCTTTGCTTTCTAGTTTTGCTTTGAGTTTAGAATAAATAGGAATTTGCAAATTTACTCCTAAAAATTTATCTTTTTCTTTATCATAAAATAAAGTAGCACTAAAGCCACTTGTAGTGTTGGGCTGATGTTTTAAAAGTTTAAATCTATTTACAAAATCAATAGTTCTTTTACTCAGTGCATCATTTAATCCTACCCTACTAATATCATTATCCAATGTTATTTCTTTACTATCAAAACAAGTATTTATAAGAGAAATACAATATTTAGATTCTATTTAACTATTTTATTTTGTTCAAAACGAGCTCGTATAGCATAAGCATAAGCTGTGTTTGTATTTTTAGGTTTTACAATATCTTCCCCTTTACTATTTTTCATAACAATATATTGCTTTAATTTATCACCAAAAGTAAGTTTATCTGCTTTATAAATATTATTCTTTTCATCTTGCTCTATATTTTCCCAAACATATTACAACATCGCATAACTAGCATCTGCTATATCAGCATAGTCTTTGATTTGAGAAATAAGTTCTTTAGGATTCATCAGTAACTTTGTCCTGTATATTTTTCATCACTTTTTATAAATTTATTATTAGTAAAATAATGAAAAGATCCTCCTCCTGCACTTTTACGACTAATGCTAGAAAAGCTAAATCCTCTTCCTTCATCTCCAAATAATCCATAGCTTTTTACTTTATAATCTATCATAGTAGCAAAAACAACAGGATATTTTCTACCCTCACACACATAATAAGTTGTCATACCTAAATAAGGTCTTAATTTTTTATAGTTTTCTTCACCCATATATGCTTTAAATTGATCTTCATAGTATGCAAATTCGGGTTTATTATCGAAGTTAAAATCATAGTCAGGATCATCTACATCATAATTATAATCATTACGATAATATTTACAACCATTAGAAAGGACTTGAGGGAATTTTTTTTCTACATCATACTTTTTAATATTAGCTCTTAACTCTTCATCAGAAGCAGATATATTATTAATCCATTGATTATATTCTTTTATCTTTCTTTCATTTTCCAATATCTCTTCTCTTATTTTTTTATCAAAAATATAAATTCCACCATAATTACTTGCAAGAGTTTCTAATTCACTTGCTTTATTTTCTTTAAAAGCACATGCACCTAAAGATACTAAAGAAAACAAGCTTAGAATTATCATTGTGATTTTCATTTGATACTCCTTTTTAAAGTATATTATTTCAAATACCTTAGTATAAATAAAATTTAGTTTTTATATTTAGCATACCACTAAAACCTTTTTCATCATTCTCATCGATTAAATCAAGCATAGCATAACTAGCATCTGCTATATCAGCATAGTCTTTGATTTGGGTAATAAGTTCTTTAGGATTCATCAGTAACTTTGTCCTGTATATTTTTCATCACTTTTTATAAATTTTAGCAATAAAATATAATGTATGAATACAAACACTTTATTAAAGATGGTTTTTAAAGGCTTGATTAATAAACCACACACTTACTACTTTCTACCTACCTTACTTCAACCTCATATTCATAATCATATTAGATAAAAAGATACTATCTTTATCAAAGCTTTTTAAGTTATATTCTAGTTTTAAGTTTCTTTTTTGTATATCTTGCATTAAAGTTGAAAGATTGTATAAACTTAAACTCTCTAATATATTTACAAGTTCTATCTTACTTAAAGTATTAAAATCATTTAATAGTCTAAGATAACTACTTATAATAGAAGAAGTGTTAATACCATTGAATAAAATTTGATTTTTTATATCTTCTTTAATAAAAAATTGATTATCTTTTATATACAAATAAGTTTTAAGGTGATGATTACTTAATATTTGATTATAAAAACTTAAAAGGCTTTCTTTACTATTTAAATCTATAAAATTTAAAAATATATTTTCTTTTAATAATGCTTCTTGTAATTCTTTTAAGTTTTTAAAAGCTTGATTTATTCTAGAACTATTTTTTAAAGCATAAATGATATTATCATCTTTAGAAATTGTTCTATTAATATTATATTGCAATAAAGGGTTTTTATAATATGTATCACTATTGATTAAGATATTGATATAAAAAGATTCTTTTATATTAGTATGCTTTTTAATATGTAAAAATTCTAAAATATTTAAAAAAGCATTAGGTATGTAAAATTGATCTAAACTAAGTTGCAAAAAATGATTCATATTATGCATAGAAAAAATATCATTATCTTTAATCAAATTATCTTTATTTAGATTAAATAACATAACCCCACCAAAACCCAATAAGCTTAAATTTTTTAAATTCTCTAAAGCTTTTCTTTTTTCTAAATCAATTTGAAGTATTTTTTGCATTGTTTGTCCTTTTATTTTAATTTTACTTTAAATATTTTTTTGTTTTGATTAAATTACTCTTTTATATTATGCTCTTTAGCATAAGCTAGTATTTTAGCTCGAAGTTCTTGCGGAAAATTATATCTATATATGGCAGGAATTCTTGGATCAAGGAGTCTATCAAGTTTATGTCTTTTATAATACCATTCTAGTTTTTCGGGGGTAAAATATCTTGGTGCATTAGGATAGCCTTGAGGTGGAGTTAGGGCTGCTAGTTTGGCAGTTAAAATCATAGAATCTATTTTTAATTGTGCATCATTCCAATCATTTGGAATATCATAACCATAAGCATTAATCATACCATTAGAATACCCATCCATATAACGATCAAATTCTCTTCTGCTTTCATAAGTAGAATCTACATCCCTTGGATCTTTTAATTTACCCTCAACCACATCACTTCTTAAGGCTTTATATATATCTCCAAATTCATCTTCAGAAATTTGATATTCATTATAATCAATCACCCAATCTACTCCCATAATCTCATCTATAAAAGGAAGCATACCAAATTCATCAGGTTTTAAAGTCTTAGCTAAGGTTTTAATCTCTTGTTCTCTTAAAGGATTTTTATGCACTCCTACTAAACCGCTTCCTACAGCAATATCTGCATAACCATAAATAGCACCTAATAAATTAGGTTTATCTAATATACTACTTCCTCCACTTAATTGTATATAAAGTATAGTAGCTTGGATAAATCTTGCATTAAAACCATTTTGAGACATATCATTAGCTAGATATTTATAATCACCTAATATTCCTGCTGCCATACCCCATTCATTATGAAATAAACTTGATCTTAGATTATGTTTATTATCATCTACTATTCTATATAATTTTTCATATTTAGGATCTACATTTCCTTTTTCATCTACAGCTCCTATAGCTTCATAAGGTATATCTATAACAGTACTTCTTAATCCACTTCTTATAACTAAATACTTATATCTTTCTCTTTTAGTTTTTAAAGATTTATAATAAGCTTTTTCTGCTTTAGTCCAAGGAGCTATAGCTCCTTTTATAGGATCTTTTAAATAAATACTTTGCCAATCTTTAAACTCAAGCAAAGTAGAACTTTGCCCTGTGTAAAGATTAGGATCTAAATATCTAGGTTGATAGTCTTTGTAAAGAGAGTTTCTTAATATACGATCAGCTTCAAACAAAGCTTTAGAATATTCTTGGGTGTATTTGCCTACTTCACGCCCATCTTTTCTTTTATCAAATATAATTTGATTTGTATTTTTATCAACTTCTAATATAAGTCCATTAGAAGTATAAATCTCGTAAATATCTTTATTACCACTCATTTTTATCCTTTCATCCTATATACAAACCATCTTCCATGATTATAGTAGTAGCTAGTCTGCCTATGAATTTGTTGGAATAATCTTGTATTTTATTAATATCATTAAAATCTTCTTTATCTTTTCTTCTATTTCTTTCATTATCAACATCTTTATTATTTACCCCCTTATACATCACTTCTAAATTATGTTGCCCTATGGCTTCTAAATTTTCCATTAATCTTCTTGCTTTTTGCCTATCTTCTATAAACTTACCCTTTTCATCTTGAGTAGTATTATAAATACCATTTGCATATTCATATAAAATTTGTATAGCATCATTATAAGCTAAGATAGGGTGTTGTTTTATCACTGGGTGTTGTGTTTTATACTCTTCTTTTCTTTGAAAATGCTCTAGCTTATATATATTACAATTTCTAAGTTCTATATTGTTTTCTTCAAAAAATTCCTTATCATTTAAGATGTATTTGCCCTCATTAATTTTATCTTCCTTAGAAGCACTTCTTTTCTCATCTAAAATAATATAAGATAAAAGTCTTTTTAAGACAAATTCCCTAGCTTTGCTTGAAGTCGTAGCACAAGCAATACTAGGATAATAATTAAGCCCACCTGTGCATAATAAAGAACCAAAAATAAACTCAGATAAATCAAAACTCATAAATCTAGAATTTATCAATAAAGGATAGGTTAAGTATTCTTCTTTTTTTACAGCTAAAGGAAAATCGTAATTGTAAGTAAATTTTTCATACATTAGTTTTTCATATAAAATTTTTAACCTTTCATAATTTGTAGGCAAAAGTGTATCGATAAAAGATCCTGCTAAATTTTTTAACACATCCGCACTTAAATTTTTACTTACTTTAATAGAAAAATCAATAGCTAATTGTTTTTTTACTTTTGATATCAAATGAATTTGCTTAGCTTTATCCAATCTTGAAAAACTCTTTGACTTTTTCAACTCGCTTGCATATTCTAATTGATTAAAATAATAATAATTTGTTCCTATTTGATATAAAAAAAGCTTATTGAGTGGCTTTTTACTTTTTGGATTAATTTTTATAAAATGTCCTTTAGGATTAAGTGCATAAAATATCCCTAGTTCTTTAAAAAAATGTGCTTTAAAACTAGAAAATAATTTATTACCATAATGCTTTTTATCAAAGCTTGAATTTATAAAAAATAAAATCATTTTTTTAAAAAAATCAGGCTGGCTCATAAAAAATTCTGCAAAAGGAAAAAGTTGCTTAATGATATTAAAAAAAGTGATATCTATGGATAATTTTGCAAGTTCATTATCAAGCATAATTTCTTGAATACTTTTATCTAAATCTTTTTTCAAAGGAAGAGTTTTGTCTGTTTGTGTATTTTCTTTAAATTCAATTTCCTCATCAAAACTTTCATTTAAGGTTTTTAAAAAATTCACATAAGTTTGATCTTCTTCTTTAAAATCATTTTCAAACATAGCTTTGGCTAATTCATCTAAATAGATAATTTCATCTTCTTTTTTATTTTTATTTAATTCTTTAGATAAAAAGATGTAAATTTTTTTATCATTATCATAAAAATAAATGTCATCAGGGATAAATGAAATATACTCATTAAAATAATTTGGTATTTTAATCTTTTGGTAATTAAGTGAAATTTCTTTATCACCATAATCTAAATTTGGAATTACAATATTTTTAACACCAAGAGAATATTCTTGTGTAAAAGCTAAGTCTTTTTGTAAAACATACAAAGTCAAAGTCAATAAAACAACCGTTAAAGGTGAGTATTTCTTAAAATCTACATTTTCATATGTTTTGGATATTGATGACTCTAACTCAAGAAAAAATTGCATTTGATCATAATAAGAATTGATATTATCTAAATAATTATTAAAAAGCCCGATATATTCTTTTACTTTTTCTTTTTCTTTTTCGCTAATTTCTTCCAGTTCTTTGGGTAGTTTAAAAAAGCCATCAATATAAGCAAAATCTTGTTCAACTGATTGTTTTACATTCTCTAATAAATCAAATATCAACCGAGAATATGGTTGATTATAAAAATTAAAATACCTTTTATATTTTTGATAAATCTGTCCATCAAGTTTCACAAAAGGACAAAGCTGCAATACAAAATCATCTTCCTTTTTAACATCTCTTTCTATAAAATAAGAACCATAATCTCTTTTACTAGGAAATTGCTCTTTTAATCCAAGTTTTTCATTTTTTGTAAGAGCTTTAGGACGATTTTTTATTATTGCTCCTAATTTTTTTTGATACAAATCTTCACAAAGTGCTGCATTGTTAAGCTGTGGTGGATTAGTAATAAACAAATAATTTTTACCCATTTTGGTTGTATTGATTTGATCAGTATTTTGTTTATCTAGTATCATTTCCACTAGTATGGAAGAATTTAAATCAGGATATTCTGCATAAAAGAAATGATTAAGTTCAGAGATATTTGAATTGATTGCTTTTTTTAATGTTGTATCAAAATTTTTTAAACTAGAATTAATCAAAAGCGTATTATTTAATTTTTCGTTTTCAATTTTTGGATTGTTTTCTAAAAAATGATCAAAAATACCTTGAAATTCTTCATCTAAAATAACTTTATAAAAACTATTTTTATAAAGACTAATAGAAGGCACATTAGAATAAGACGAAAAATCTAATAATACTTTATCATCTATAATCAATACATCAGATAAAATTTCTTCATTGCACAAAGCAATAATAGGATAAAGTTTACTAGTAATAAGCTCTAAAAGTGGATAAGCAAAATCATAATAATATTTTTGCTCCTTATACTCTTGATACTCAGCAGAAGAATTATAAGCTTCAAATAATGTATTTACAACAAAAACATAAGGATTTTTTTTAACTAAAGAGATAGGTTTTTTAAGATTAGTTACAGAATCTAATATATTAATAAAAAATTTTGCTATAGCTCTAATAATTTGCTTATATTCATCATCATTAGATTGGGTAATATTTTTTAAAAGTGTATTAAAAAGTGTATCTAGGGTAAGCTGTATCTTTGGTTTAATCTCTTGCTCAAAATAATCAGATTCTTTGATATTTTTTAATAATGTATTTAATTCTTTTTGAACTTCTTTTAAAAAATTTTCAATATTTTCTTCATTACTCTCATCAATAATTTTATTGAGCGTTTTGTTTTCGTTTTGATTGATTACATTATTTAAAAATTTTAAATTATTAAAGATAATTTTTTTAATACTAGATAAATTTTTATCAGAGCTAAATTTTTGTTCTTTTGTGATTTCATCTTTATTAGCTTGATTTAAATGTATGATTTTAAAAGTTTTTTTCTTGTTAAATTTAAATTTATCTTCAATAGTATGTAGTGTCTTATACAAAGAATTCTCAGCTTCTTTATATCCATCAAAATCACCACATATAAAAATAATTTTATTAGCATTTTCGGTAAGATTTTTTAACTCAATTTCCAAATTATGATTTGACGTAATTAAGGTGAAATCTTTTATTTTCATATTTTAATCCCATTCACTACTACAAATTTACAAACATAAAGCTCTTGTTTTCTATCTTCATCTTCTAAGATCTCATCTAGTCCATTTGCGATTTGAAATTTTAAATTTTGCATTTTAGCAGGAGCTAAAAAACTAAAATGATATTCGTTTAATTCTTTATTATCTTCTAGGGAATTTTTGATGATTTTATCATACTCATGTAGCTGTGTAAAATACCCTGCTCCTAAATCTTTATATTCAGATTCTTTATAAGCACTTTTATAAACTTTAGCGATATTTTTTGGGATAATAAAATAAAGTTTGATTAAATTAGTATCAAAACTAAAATTTAATTCTTTAAATTCATAACCTTTACTAAAGTCTTGTTTGAATTGATTAAGAATATTAACATCCTCTATATCTTTTAAATCTTTTTGATCTATATTTAATTCACTTAAAGCTTTATTTTGTTCTTTTTTTTCATTATTGATCAAAAGATTATAGATAGGTAGGTTATCTTTTTGAAATCTATCGCTTTTATAATGTAGTCTTATTATAGGCTCTTTTAGCTTTGTTTGGTTTTTGCTTTGCTTTACTAAGCCTTCCTTAGGATTAAAACTATGATCAAATTTAAACTTAGTAGGTACAAAGCTTACTTTTAAAGGATATCCTTTATCTGTGACACAAGCTGAGATGAGTTCTTGTAAGATTGCGTATTCATCATTGACTTTCTTTTGAGATAAAGAGCCTTTAACATCTACCACCTTAGTGCAAGGATAACTTACCTTTCCCATAGTATTGGGACAACCGCTTATGCTAGAATTAAGCAAATCACTTTCTAACATAATAGGCACACCATCATCTTTAAAAGTTTTTCCTTTGTTTGATTTAAGTATGACTTTACCTCCATGGATACATTCTAGGTTTTGATTTTCTAAAAGGGCATGAAGTTTAGCTATAGCTTGTTTTTTATTTATTTGTATGGTTTTTTGTTCTTTTAGAGTGTTTGAAATTAAATCTTTATACTCTAAGCTTTGCTTGCTTAAACATTCTAATTTGATATTTAAAGAATTTTCTATAATAGAATAATTAAGCAAACAAAGTTCATCATTTTTATAAAAGATGCTAAGTTTTCCTTTGCCACTATTTTCATCTTTAGGAGAAAAATAATAACTAGGTGTATCTTGTTTTATAGTATTATCTTGATCTAATTCTCCAAAGTAAAAGGGATTATTAGGAAGTTCGCTTGAGCCTGTAAGGAGAGTGGAGTTTAAGAAGATATAAGCTTGGTAGTTTTGAAGTTCTTCAAAAGTAAAATCTGTCGTTGCTTCTAATTTGTAAAGTTCATCATAAATACTTTGACAATCAATGATACTTTTATTTTCACAAAATAAATAAATACTTTTTTTATCTTTATAAATAGAATATAAAAAGTCTCTACTTATCATAATTTTCCTAAATAATACCTACTTTGGCTTTTCCGCTAAAATACAAAGCTTGCGATATTTTACAAACTCCACCTAAATATTGCTCATCCCAAATTTGATCTTTTATTTTATAACTTTTTGAATTATATCCGTATATTTTTGTTATATTATTAATATTTTCAAGACATTTCATATCTTTATAAACTACAATAAAAATTCTAAATTCTCCAATGGCAATTTTATGAGCTAAATTTTCTTGATTATTGACAAAAGAACTATCTTTTCTGTATTGATTAAAATCATTTTTATCAAGAATTAAAATATATTTTTCTTTTTCATGTGCCTTTAAAATAAAATCTATGATTTTTGTTTGACTAATGGTAGGAGCTTTATAGCTTGCATAATAATTATCTCCAACCTCTTCTAAAATACCATTTGTTTCTTGCATTATGGTGGCTATTAATGAAAGAAAATATTCAAAATGATTGATTTTTTCTGGAGAACTTCTAAAAAGTCCAAGAGGTCCATTTTTAAGAGCGAAATTTTTATTATTAATAGCATTATTTTTTAACACAAAAGTTTCTGTATATATTTGAATATTTTTCATAAAATGATTAAGATACTCTATACATTCACTAAAACTTTTATCTTTGACTTTGTTATAGTTAGCATCTAATTCTAAAAGATAGGAGTAGAAGTAAAGGGTTTGAGTTAGGGGGATTATGGAGTGAGAATCTTCTCCTGTATATATACCTAAGGCATTGCTTACACCATATTGAGCAGAAGCGATGATATTTATACCACCGCTGTCATAGACACAATATACTTTTTGAGGATTTAAGACTTGCTCCATAATATTTTTATCTAATAATGCTGCCAAAGCCCGCATTAGCATATTATCAATCTCATCAATAGCAGGAGAATTAAAAGTATAGACTTGCGATGCCATAAATTTGATTGCATTAAATTGTGTATTTAAGCTCCTATCAATAGTATCGCAAAATTGCATTGCTATAACTGCTAAATATCCGCCTAAAGAATGCCCTATAAAAATAATATTATTTGAATCTACTTTGTTTAAAATAGGTGCTATGTCTAATAAAAATTGCTTTAAAACATTAAGTTGAAAATCGCCCTTACCAAAGGTAAGCCCTATATCCGCCAAAGTATCCATACTCCAAAGTCCCTCTGTCCCCCTAAACCCTACTACAAACTTATCTTTTTCTTTATCATAAAACAAAGTAGCACTAAAGCCAGAAGCCGTATTTGGTTGGTGGAATTTAATCTCATATTTTTTAGCAAAGTTTTTAGCTTGAATCTCCCCAAATTCTCCATTAAGTGTCGGATATAGTGCAATGGAATCATCATAAATAAAATAATCTTTATATTTTTTAGATAAGGTCTTTGTATATTCTAAATTTTCTATATTGTCTTTATCTTTAGGGAATCTATTTTGCCCTATTTTATAACTATCCATTTCTCGCTCATCGTTATTGATATACATAAAGTTAAAATAACTTGCTTGAGCCAACTCGGCATAGTCTCTTAGATTGTTGATTAATTCTTTCATTTAGTCTCCTAAAGTTAATTTAGCACCAAAAACAGAGCAAATGCCAAAGGGTAATATAAAAACAATATTAAAAAATTCCTTAAATATTTTTTAATTCTTGTTATTCCAAAAAGCCATAGATTGGCTATCATTAGTGGAAAGACTATCCAACCAAGCATTATAAAAAACTCCTCAACCCTATTTGGATTATGTCCAACAATAGGAGATATAAGCCAACCTACAACACATAATATAATCCAACAAATATAAAGTATTTTTAGAATCCGCATTCTGTTTCCCTAAACCACACCACGAAACCATCTTTGTGTGTATCATAGAACAAAGCAGCAGAAAAGCTTGACTCTGTATTTGTTTGATGGATTAATAAATCATATCTATCTAAGAATTGTTTGGCTTGGAGTGGGGAGAAGTCGCCATCGAGCTTGCTGATAGTAATTTCTTTTTGTTCTTTATCTAACTGAACAAATTCAACAACTCTATGATTTTTATAGTTTGTATTCAAAATATCCGTAATGTAAATTTCTTGAATTTTAGATTTATTGTCAGCGTCTCTAATTTCATTGCCTTGCCTATCTTGCATTACAAGAAAGTGAGATTTACTTTGCTGTTCTAAAAAATAGTGAAAATATCCATAGCTAGCCCATGCTAACTCAGCGTTATCTCGTAGTTTTTCAACTATCTCTTTATTTGTCATTTTGCCTCCTTAAAATTACAGATAAACTTATTATCTTTGAAACATTCTGGCATCTCTTTAATATAGATATTACCACAGGTAATATAATTATTCCACATAACTCTAAAATCCATATTGCCTTCATTGCCTAATATCATAGGTCTCCAATCATACCAAATTGAGCCTGATTCATTGATTTCTATTATATTTTTTTCCAAATCCATTTTAATATTTAATTGAGCTTTTATTCTCTCAGTATCATATCTAAATCGTGCAATATAATTATTATTCTCAAGTTTTAAATTATTTTGTAAATCACTAGGATTAACTCCAAATAATTTTAATGCTTTCTCTGTTCTTTTTTTAGAAGGCGGTGTAATATCTAACTCACATATTTTCTTAAACTTCCAATAACTTGGTTGTAATTCATAAGGAGTATAATAAAGCGGGATTCCAAGTAGATAAATTCCAAATAATGTAATAAATACTAAGATAATCTTTTTAGGTGCAAGAAACTTTTTCATTATTTGACTTCCTTAGGCTCTATTCCTCTAATGGCAAAAATATAATTGATATAGTCATATTCACTTGTATAGATTTTTTCTTTAGTTTTACTATCAATTTGTTTTCTTTTTTCTCCAAACAAAGTAGCACTAAAGCCACTTGTAGTGTTGGGCTGATGTTTTAAAAGTTTAAATCTATTTACAAAATCAATAGTTCTTTTACTCAGTGCATCATTTAATCCTACCCTACTAATATCATTATCCAATGTTATTTCTTTACTATCAAAACAAGTATTTATAAGAGAAATACAATATTTAGATTCTATTTAACTATTTTATTTTGTTCAAAACGAGCTCGTATAGCATAAGCATAAGCTGTGTTTGTATTTTTAGGTTTTACAATATCTTCCCCTTTACTATTTTTCATAACAATATATTGCTTTAATTTATCACCAAAAGTAAGTTTATCTGCTTTATAAATATTATTCTTTTCATCTTGCTCTATATTTTCCCAAACATATTACAACATCGCATAACTAGCATCTGCTATATCAGCATAGTCTTTGATTTGAGAAATAAGTTCTTTAGGATTCATCAGTAACTTTGTCCTGTATATTTTTCATCACTTTTTATAAATTTATTATTAGTAAAATAATGAAAAGATCCTCCTCCTGCACTTTTACGACTAATGCTAGAAAAGCTAAATCCTCTTCCTTCATCTCCAAATAATCCATAGCTTTTTACTTTATAATCTATCATAGTAGCAAAAACAACAGGATATTTTCTACCCTCACACACATAATAAGTTGTCATACCTAAATAAGGTCTTAATTTTTTATAGTTTTCTTCACCCATATATGCTTTAAATTGATCTTCATAGTATGCAAATTCGGGTTTATTATCGAAGTTAAAATCATAGTCAGGATCATCTACATCATAATTATAATCATTACGATAATATTTACAACCATTAGAAAGGACTTGAGGGAATTTTTTTTCTACATCATACTTTTTAATATTAGCTCTTAACTCTTCATCAGAAGCAGATATATTATTAATCCATTGATTATATTCTTTTATCTTTCTTTCATTTTCCAATATCTCTTCTCTTATTTTTTTATCAAAAATATAAATTCCACCATAATTACTTGCAAGAGTTTCTAATTCACTTGCTTTATTTTCTTTAAAAGCACATGCACCTAAAGATACTAAAGAAAACAAGCTTAGAATTATCATTGTGATTTTCATTTGATACTCCTTTTTGAAATTTACCTTTAAAAAATCATCTTTGCTTATTAAATACATCTTAAAAAAGTTATTTGTCTTTGTATTTATCCAAAGACAGTAAAGTCAAATTTTCGAATATATTTTGATCATTCTTGATGATATTTTGCAAGGCATTTTGCAAATAATTCATGAAAATATCCTCATCCATCTCTTTAAATACAGGTGAATACAATTCTTTAGTGATTAAACTTAACACAACAAGATTAATTAACTTGGTATCTTTAACAAGTGGGATTTTTGAAATAACTGTTTGAAAATCATCTATATTTAATTTTTGAAAACTATCGCTTAATATTGTTTTTTTGCGATTTTGTGATAACTCATTTTGTAATTTATCTAACATTTTTCCTATATTTTCATAAGTAAAGTCTAAATTTACAGAAGAACTAGATTCTGCAATAACTTCAGAATTTTTAATATTATTATCCTCTATAAAACTATAATCTATTTTTGTTTCAATAAGCTCTTTAATATCTTCTTTTGCTTTAAAATCCAAACCATCTATTTTTCCTCGAGGTTTTAACTCTATTTCATCCATCTGAGTATGTTTTTCTATTTCTTTTATTTCTTTTACTTGTTTTAAAGTTTCTTGTTTAACCTCTTTTGAATCAACAAAACGCAGCTCAATAAGACCTAACTTTAACACATCTCCTTTATTAACAATAATCTCATAACCATCATCTAGTCTAGAAAAAGAATTATTATAAAAAATATCGCTGCCTTCCACAGGTGAAATAGTAAAAAAGCCTTCTTCAAAAGCAACTTTCATATGTCTTTCTTCGATGGAGTTATGTTTATCTTGCACCCAAAACAAGCACTCAGGACTTGATCCAACAAGTCCACCAGCTTCATCAAATACACACGCTACTGTTTTTGTTGTGTTTTCTTCAACATTTTCAATTATCAATCCTATGGTTTCTTTATCTATCATTTTGAGCCCTTGTTATATTTTCTACTATTTTAAAATCACTTAATATCTTAATTATATTATCAACATCTGAGTTGTTGTTATTAAGCTTGAAATCAAAATACATTTTTTTATTATCATTAAATAAAACACTATAAGATGAATTTAAATTTTTACTCTCCTGTAATAATTTATACCAAGCCCATTCTCCTTTATATGATTTTGTGTAATTTATATTAGCATCTAAGTAAGAATACGCAGTGAAATCAAAACTAGTTCCATTGTTAAATTCATCAGTTATAACATCTAATTTTGTATGTAATGTATGATCATATGTAATAGAAGTATCATTATACTTAACCTTTACAAATGAGAAATCAGCACTCAAATCAAGACTTTGTAAAGTAAAACGCACCCTCATTACATCGTTTGCATTTAACATCAACTCCGATAAATTACCAGCCTTAGTAATAAAATCCAAAAATTCTTTAGAAAAAGTTAATCTTGAACTAAATTTAGAATTAATAGAATAAACATTTTTTCTTTTGGTTAAAACACTTGTTAAGTATTTTTCATAAAATTTATTCAAAATTCCGTTCTTACCAAAGAAATTTTTAAAAGAGTCTATACTTAAATCTTGTGAACTTAATAAATTAAAAGGATAAAAAGGTGCTATTTCGTTAACAAATGGTGCATAAACTTCATTCAGCCAAACAGTATTAAATAAAGAAATTCCGTGGTTTTCTACTATATTCCATGCATATAAAGAAAGGGTTGAATAATATTTCTCCAATTCACTTGGTAAATTTTTGATGTTTTGCCCAAGAGAACTAAAAGGATCACTAGAATCCTTACTATCACTTAAAGCATATTTTATTTTCTCTTCAATAGTTTGAGAATTATTTGTACTAAAATCAGTTATTTTTTTGTGAATATTTAACAAATCTGCATTTATCAACTCCATAGTTTTTTGATGACTTCCAACATCCAAACCTACCGCAGTGGCACCTGTGTTTAAAATAGAATTTTGCTCTATAATTTTATGATACGCATCAAATGCACTTGTAATACCCATAAAACTTGTTTTTATCTCAGCAGCATTGATACCAAGATTATACGCCTGAGTTAACAAAGTGGCATCATTAAGATTGGTATTTATACTGACAATTTTTATAAAATTCATTAAAGGGTTTTCTTTTTTAGATAATATACTAAGCTCATTTAACATAGAACTTTTAGAAATAAATTTTTTAGGCGCAAGTGAATTTAAAATTTCTTGCCATTTGTTTTGATACTGACTTAAATAAATTTTTATAATCCTCATAGCCATATTACTTCTATTTTCAGTATTTGACATATCATTCAAAATCCACGAATCAATTTCCATGGCTTTGTCTATTTTTACATTTAATGTCTGCAAGAAATCAACCATACCTCTTTTAGTATAAATCTCATCGATATTATCGATCCTAATAGATTCTGAAAATACATTATTAGCTGCAAAGCCTAGTTCATTTTTAAAACTGTATGTTGTATTTTTCTTATCTAGATTAATAAAATTTAACAAAGTATATATTCTTTGAATTTTTGCCATATTGTATAATTTTTCAATAGATAAATTAATCGAAGTCTCATCTTCTTGAGAAGAACTTAGGTCAATTTTTTGAAGTTCATCGATGCCAGATAAAAAATTCTCTTTAGAAATTTTATATTTTTCCAAAAAATTCCAATTTTCATTAATCCATATTTTCAACAAATTTTTATCAAGATATTTTTGTTCGAACAATGACTTATAAACATATAAAGTTTTAATTAAATTTTCATAATTATCATCTGTTTGTAATATTATTTCCATTTCTTTCAATAGAGTATTTTTTAACACATCTTCACTGATTCTATAATATAAATTTTGCGCCTTTTCAAAACCTTTATAAGCTATATTCAAACCAAGATATTCGGTTATACTTGACTTTTCAACCAATTGCGGATATACGCTTAATATATTTCTCAAATCAACTAGTAATTTTGCTTTTTCCTCTATGCCCATCATAGAATAATCTTGTATATTTTCCAATAAAAGCGAAAGGTTATTATAGACACTTTGGGATATCTTTTTCTCTTGCTCGCTTTTAAGAATAACATATGATGATATAGAATAAGTCACACAAACCAAAAGCAGTATTAACCCCACAAGCGACATCTTCTTATAAAAACTTTTAATTTTACTTAGCGATGAATCCTTAAAAACGATATCTTCAAGCAAAGATTGAACAAAGTAACTTTGCTTATTAAAAGATGGTTTTACCTGAGCTAATGGTTTTTTTATATTATACTTTTCACAGATTATATCAAGCACAAAATTTCTTGGAACATTTTCTTGATAAGCACTCACATAATACATGCCTCTTAAAATTGAACTGTTTTTCAGCATATTTTCATTTTGTAATTGCACAATAAATTCTTTACTTAGTGCAAATAAATTATCTAATTGTTTTAAAAACAAATAAATTTTATTTTTTTCTTCTATGGAATATATAGAAGAATTTTTATCAACAAAATGCAAAAATAACGATTGGCTTATTTCTTCAAAAGATCGTTGAACATCCTCATCTTTAAAACCCTCTATAAAGCTTATACCAAAAGCTTTTTTAGGAATTTTATCACTAAAAGTATCAAAAAATTCTTTCATACCTTCTATTAAATCTAACTTCGAAAAAACCACATAAATAGGCAATTGAACACCTAAAATCTTTTCACACTCATGCACTCTTTTTGTTAAATAGCGAATTAGATTGTTAGCATACTCTTTTGGATTTTCCAAAAACATTTTAGTATCAACCACTAAAACAACGCCATTTAACTTACTATGAAAATAATTCTTATTTAAAAATCTTAAAAAATTTTGCCAAATACTTTTTTTGATTAAAAAATCTTTATTTTTTTCTATATCATCCTCAGGTAATTCATCACTACTGTTTGGATGAAAAAAATCTTCTTGAGAAAAATAATTTCCCTCAGTATCAAGCAAAGCACCTCTTTTGGAAACGTATAAACTAAAATTACTAGTAGACTTATGCATTTTTTTATATGATTCTAAACTATCACTTAAAGGATATTCTATGTCAGAGTAATTTATAAAAGTGCTTTTACCCGCCCCTTCTTTACCTATAATAATGACAAGTGGTAGATTTTTAGTATTGATATCTTTCTTCCATGTTTGCTGCGCATCTTTTAATGCAATAAAAAAATTCCTTTTTGCTTTATATAAAAATTCATTTGCTTCTTTTTTGATTTCTTTAAGCTTTATCCTTTTATCATCTTTAAAAGATTTTATAAAATTACTTAAAGGCTTTAAAAGAAAAAATAAAAAAATACAACACCAAAATACAAAAATTATCCCAAATCTTAGATAAGGATTACTAAAAACATAAATTTCATTAAATGCAAACAAAGATCCATAAGACCAAAAAAATAAACTCAAAACACCCAAGACAACAAGTATCACTGTAGTTATAAAAATTCTTGATTTTAAAATTTGTATAATTTTTTGAAACATGGTTTTTCCTAAACAAATAATTGTAACTTTAAATTTAAATAAATTTATTTCTATTTATTAATTTTATATTATTTTTACTTATTTTGTATTAAAATATAAAAAACTTTTGATACAAACACAAAGTTAATCTTATTTAAAAAGGAAAAACATGGCACAACCAGCATACATCAAGATCGAAGGATCAACTCAAGGACTTATTTCAAGTGGTGCTTCTACAGAAGCAAGTATAGGAAATCGTTATCAAGCTGGACACGAAGATGAGATTATGGCTCAAGAAATTTCTCATATCGTAACAGTTCCAGTTGATCAACAAAGTGGACAACCATCAGGACAAAGAGTTCATAAACCTTTTACCTTCACTTGCTCTCTAAATAAAGCCGTTCCATTGCTTTACAACGCACTAACAAAAGGTGAAAGACTTCCAAGTGTTGAAGTGCATTGGTTTAGAACATCAACAAGCGGAGGGCAAGAGCATTTTTTTACAACTAAATTAGAAGATGCTATCATTACAGATATTACTTTAATAATGCCAAATGCACAAGAAGCAAGCAACCATGACAAAACGGAGCTTTTTAAAGTATCTTTAAATTACAGAAAAGTTATTTGGGAACACACAGCAGCTGGGACAAGCGGAAGTGATGATTGGAGAGAAGCAAACTCTTAATTTCTTTAAAAGCCTATTGTTTTAAATAATGGGCTTTTTAGATAATTTATAAACTTTTATCACTTTCATTAAAAACACCCCAATAAACTCCTATACCAAAAAACAAAGGTTTTTTAATGAGTACAAACAACTCTTATCTTAACTTAAAAATTAACAAACTTGATTTTAAAATCACAAAAGCCATTATAAAAGAAAGCTTAGATCAGATCTTCTTATGTGAATGTGAAGGTTTTTATGAAAATATCCATGATGATATTTTTAGTAGTAATAATGAATTTGATCCTAGTATGCTTATTGATAAAGAAGCTTCGCTTATAATTAAAAATCCTTATGAAAACAAAAAATTAGATTTTTCAACTAATATTGATATGATTTATAAGGGAGTAATATCTTATGTTGAATACTTAGGCATTAATCAAAACAGTGCAAATAATATCGCAAAAGAAAATTTTAAACAATTAAACCATAAACATTTTTTTAAGTTTAACTTGCATTCTCCTTTAATAAGACTTGATTTTAATAAAGCAAATCGTATTTATACACATACAAATATAATAGAAGCAATCAAGCAAACTCTAGCTTATTATAACACCAAGCTAAATAAAAACATTGATTTTTCTAATATTCATCATACATATGAGACTAAAGAATTGATTTCTCAATACAATGAAAGTGATTTAGAATTTATCACAAGATTAGCACACCATCATGGCATTTATTTTTATGAAGATAAAGATAATATCTATTTTTATGATTTTTACACTCATAAGGGTAAAATTAAAAATATAACATTTAACCCTAACATCAACAACCATCTTAATGAAGCTTGTATTTATGCACTCAATAAAGAAAAACAAATACAGACCAATGCTTTTACTCACTCTAGTAATAACTCCAAACAACCTTTAAGTTTATATTCCTTAAGCACTAAAGAACAAAACGCTAATACACACTATAATGAGCATTATTATGAAAGCGAGTATTCTTTTACGCAAGATATCAATTTAAAACAATCCCCTGCCCTAAAAGAAAAAAGAAATACTATGCTTAATAATATACTAAAAGCAAAAAGCAATATTTATCATCTTAGTTTAAATGAAAGTATTAAAATTAATATTCAAAAAGAAAATACTCAAGAATATACCATCATAGCCAAAGAACAAATTTTAATTGATGATGCTATTTTAGCCAATACTATCAACACCAATGATAATTTAAATATCAAGGACTTAAATCTAAGTAAATCTTATACAAACAACCTAACCCTACTTCCATCTTTTTTAACCTTTACACCTAGTTTTAAATCCAAACCAAAACCTCCAATTAATACCATAGGTATAGTAATAGGAGAAGATTCTAATATAGAAAATCAAAGAAACACCATATATACAGATGAATATGGAAGAGTAAAAGTAAGGATTAATCTTTATGCTAATCAAGAAGAATTAGATAATAAAGCAAACATGTATCATCATAGTCCATTCTTAAGAGTAGCTAGTAATGTAGCAAGCAATCATTCAGGTTTTTATCATACACCAAGAATAGGAGATGAAGTTATTATTTCATTTTTAGATGATGATATAGACAAACCTTTTATCAGTGGGAGTTTGTATAATGGGGTGAACTCTATGCCACAATACAACTACCCAAGATACAAAAGAGAAATCGCCGAACAAACACTAAATTATCTAAGTGCTATACCTATGTATAACAAAGGCTTAGATGAGCTTAAATTACAAGAAAATACAGATTATAATCTAAATTATAAAAATGAACATTATTTAACTATATCTAATTCCACTATAGGAAAAAATAACGCCGATGCAAAGGCAAGAAACGAAATCACTTTAAAAAATGATATAGACAAGGAAGAATTTTACATTCTAGCACAAAAAGATTACAAGGAAGAAATAGGCAACAACTATGAGCAAACTATAAAAAATAACAAAACTTCAGAAGTTGGCGCTTTATATACTGAATTCATTACCTTAGGGCATATGCAAAATATCATAGGTTTTAAAAATGTCAATGTAGGTGCGCAGTATCTAGAAAATACCTTGCTTTCTAAAGATACTAATGTGGGTTTAAGTAATACTTTAAATGTAGGAATTAGTAATGAAGTCAATATCGGACAAAATCATGAAGAAAAAATAGGAAATGATAAAAGAGTAATCATCAACAATAATCTAGAGCAAGATATCAAAAATGATTTTATCCAAAGAATAGAACATAATAAAAATGAAACCATAAAAGGTTCTTACGTGCTTCAAACCAATCAAAGTATAAAATTTCACTCCAAAAAAGATCTAAGCATAGAAACAAATGAGTATTTCAAAGCTGAAGCTGATGATTCCATTAGTTTTAAAGCTAAAAATAATTGCTCTTTTACGGCCGATGAAATAAACACTTTAGCCAATAAAGAAAGCACTTTAATAGCACAAAAACAAATCATCTCTCAAGTAGGTGAAAATACCACCATCACACAAACAAAAGATAAAATCATACTACAAGTAGGAAAAATACAAGTAATTATAGATGATAAAGGTTTGAGAGTAAAAGGAGGTGATTTAAGAGCGGATTAAAAGCAATTTTCTTAAATTAAAACTAAAATTACAAAAAACTAAAGGAAAAACAATGAAAACATTAGAAGATATCAAAGCTATGAACTATCAAGAAAAAGATGAATTAGAAGATCTAGTTCTTGAAGCTATAGATGATAATAATTTAGCCAAGGTAAAAGATATTTTAAAAGATTATCCTGTAAAAATATCTTGTTATGAGCTTAATATCAAAGATGAGGATGGAGACTTCCCTTTATTTGATCCTTATTATTTGATAATGAGAGCTGCATTTGCTTGCGAAGAAAATAATAATGATTTTTCTATTTTAGATTATTTATTTGATGAGTATGGATTAAGTTTAAAAGATCCTAAATATAATTTTTGCTTTACAGATATGAAATACATCAAAGAAGCTAATGAAAAATATGTTGTAATAAGATATATGGAAGATAAGCCTAACATTTACAAAAATGCCCTAATCTATTATTATATACTCAATGCTAAAAACCCAAATTCTCAAATCATACAATATCTAGTCAATCGTGGAGCTAAATTTGAAGTGCATGAAGATGACTTTGGTTGGACTCCTATGCATTTTTGGGCTAGACGCAATAATTATGAATTATTAGAACTAGCTATTAAAGGAGGAGCTAATGTAGATATACAAACCCGACTTATTCAAGAAAGTGAATACAATGAAACCCTTTTATTTGAAGCTGTAAAAGAACCTGAAACTTATAGGGTTACAAAGCTTTTAATCGAACTAGGAGCTAATGTGAATTTTGTCACCCCGACCACCCCTTTAGATATTGCAAGAGGATCTAGAAATAAAAAGCTTTTAAAAGATGCAGGAGCAATGACTTCAGAACAACTTGATAAAAAATACAATATATACTGGGATAGCAAAGAGTGTGAAAAAGATAAAAGCTATATGGAAAAATACTGTAAACTTTTAAACGATGCTATAAAAAAAGCCAAGGAGAATGAGTAGAGTGATAAAAATTAACTTTACCGATGTCAATTTTCATATCAAAGAATTTCAAAAGGTTTATATACTAGAAAATTGCAAATTGTATTTTTACAGTCCTTTTCATTTGCAAACACAAAATGGAAAAGAAATAATAAGGATAGAACAAAATAAAAATAAATTTTCTTTTATGGTTAAAAAAGAAAATGAATTAAAAAACAAAATAGAGGAAGAAGCTATAGGTATTGATAAAACTTCAGAGCAAAACCAAATAAAAGCAAGAGAAGAAGCAAAAGATGAAACAATAAAGGATAAAGAAGTATTATTTAGCAATGATAAAAAGGGAAATGATGCAATCAATGCTTATTTTGATAAGAAGAATATTAATACGCTAAATGATGCCTATAAAGAAAGAAAAGATAAACCTTTATCAAGAAATACTGAAAGTTTTAAAGACTATGATATCTTTTATGATGTTTATACAAGTAAAGATAATGATATTAAAAGCTTAAATGAACAGCTAGGATATGATGGCTTTGAAGTAAAAGATGGTATAGCTACAGTTAAAGCAGATTTTTTTAATAAATGCTTTGAAGAAAAAAAATATATTTTAATACCAAGATTAGTATCTTTAGATAAAAATGAAACATTACACTTTGATCCTGTGCCTTTAGAAGATAAGGGCTTTGTAGTGACTGATTTTAGAAAAGGGAAAAAAGATGAAAAAAATATAGATTTAAGCTTTCAAAGAAGTATAGCTAAAATAAAAAATCCTAACTTAACTTTGCAAAGCCCTAAAGAATTCCTACAAGCCTTAAATGACAATAGAGATTTTACAGAAGATGATAAAAAAGAGCAAGCACAAGCTATCCAAGAAGCTTGCGCAAAAAAAGCAGATGAAATGACTAAAATCTTGCTTAAAGATGATGAAAGTTTAAAAGATATTATTACAGATGAAGAAAAATTAGAGGAAAGAATTGGTAGATTGCGAGATAATAAAAACAAATCACCTAAAGAACTAAGCCTACTAGGTAGGCTTGAATTTTTACAAAGAAATCAAGAAAAAGTTAAAGAACATAAAGACATGATTGATCAACTTCAAAACCCTCAACAAGCTAGTGATGATAAAAAAGATGATACTAATGATAGCAAGAAAAAGAAAAAACCATCTAAAACAAATAAAAACAAGCAAAAACAAACCACCACTCCAAACCAAGAAGAACAAAAAAATAAAACCATCAATTCAAAAGATATAGGAGATGCAGGAGAATATGCTGCTTCTATGCTTTTTACTAAAAGATCAACTAGGTATTTATCTAATAGAAGAAAACTAGATGCTAATTTTAATACTAAAGGTTTTAATCACACCATACCTGATTTTTTAGTAACGCTAAATGATTACCCTACTTTAGTAGAGGTTAAAAATGTCAAAGATCAAGCTTTAACAGAACAAATAAGCTTTGAATTAAAACTTGCTAGAGAATATGAGCTTGATTATTTATTTTTATGCAATCATTACACAAAATTAATAGATAATATAACTAATCTAGAGATATTTAATAAAGGCGATGAAGATCACAAAGGATCAAGAAGTGGTTTTATCTACCACAGACATGCTCACAGAAGCATAAAGACAATATTTAAAGAAATGTATCTACACCATATCAAAGGAGCAACACCTAATAAAATCATGATAAAAAGATTAAATTTAAATGATCCTGCTAATATAGAAGAAGAATTAAACAAAAACAAACAAATACAAAAAAACTAAAGGAAAAACAATGAAAACATTAGAAGATATCAAAGCTATGAGTTTTGAAGAAAAAATGCAAATTCAAAAACAATTATTTGATTTTATTAGTAATAATGACTTGGAAAATGTTAAAAATCTTTTAAAAGATTATCCCATAAAAGAAAGCTTTTATGAGGCACATTTTAAAAAACAAAACAGCAAGGATGATTTGTCTTTGTTTGATCCTTGCACAACTATAGTAAGAGCTGCATTTACTTGTGGAAATTATGATAATGATTTTTCTATTTTAGATTATTTATTTGATGAGTATGGATTAAGTTTAAAAGATCCTAAATACAATCTTCGCTTTGTAGATATGAAATACATCAAAGAAGCTAATGAAAAATACATCTTAATGAAAAAAGTAGAAGAAAACAGCATTATTTATCAAAACGCTCTAATCTACGCATATATACTCAATGCTAAAAACCCAAATTCTCAAATCATACAATATCTAGTCAATCGTGGAGCTAAATTTGAAGTGCATAAAGATGACTTTGGTTGGACTCCTATGCATTTTTGGGTTATGCAGAATAATTATGAATTATTAGAACTAGCTATTAAAGGAGGAGCTAATGTGGATATACAAACCCGACTTATTCAAGAGAGTGAATACAATGAAACCCTTTTATTTGAAGCTGTAAAAGAACCTGAAACTTATAAGGTTACAAAACTTTTAATCGAATTAGGAGCTAATGTGAATTTTGTCACCCCAAGAACTCCTTTAGATGATGCAAGAGGATCTAGAAATAAAAAACTTTTAAAAGATGCAGGAGCAATGACTTCAGCTCAACTTGATAAAAAATACAATATATACTGGGATAGCAAAGAGTGTGAAAAAGATAAAAGCTATATGGAAAAATACTGTAAACTTTTAAACGATGCCATAAAAAAAGCCAAGGAGAATGAGTAGAGTGATAAAAATTAACTTTAGCTAAAATAAATTATAAGGAGAGATTATGAAAAATAAAATTTTATTAGATGAAGATATACAAGAAGTGTTTAATTACTATCTTGAAAATGATAATTATGTAAAAGATGCCTTAGATGGTTTAAAAAAACACAAACGAAGAACTTTCATAAGTAACATCTTAAGTTATGAATATAAAAATTTAGTAGAAAACAACAACTTAAAATTTGATGAAAAAGATAAGGTTGTTTTACCGTCTAATCTAATCACTATTTTAGACTATGATAAAAAGAATTTTAATGGGACGATTCTTCGAAATTTTATAAATGATTTGGAATTTGAATTAGAACATATAGAAATGGAACTTTATGATAATCCTGCTGATTTTGAAGGAGGAGATTATTACAGTGAAGATAGCGAATGTGATGAGGATTATACAGTGGAGGATTGGGTAGAAGATCAGGTAAAAGATATAAAAGATTTTATTGATGCCTTGAAAACTTTTAAATGAAACAAACATTAAGTGCCAATCAAGTTAGCTTTCATCTTTTATCTAAAAAAACTTTTAGTGATGAAAAATACCTTAACGCTTGGAGTTTAAAAGGCAATCGCCTTAATTTACAAGAATGGCTTAGCTTTAAAAAAGCTAATGAAAATAATTTCTATAATAAACATTTAGAAAACACCTTAAAAGCTATACAAGAACTTAAAGCTTATTTTAGTGTTGATCAATTTGAAGGTATAAATTTACATGGTGATGATGAATGGTTAAATTTTTTACCTTCAAATTATACTCAAATTTATAATCGCTTATGTCAAGATAAAAGCAAGTATATTTTACACCGATACTATCAAAAAGATGATTTAAGTGAAATAGGAACTCTTAAAAACCTCTCTCCTAATTTTCCTTTTTGGGATGAAAAAGGAGAAAATTTTTCTCAAAGCCAAATCAATACTTTTATAGAAAAAGATAATCTAGCACCCTATTTTAATAAATACGATGTTTATTTTAATTCTTCATTATGCCTTACTTTTAATCTTAATGATGAAAATTTAAATTATCTAATAAAAAATTATGAAGATAGGCTTAATTATGGTTTTACCCCAAAAACCCAAGAACAACTTCAAAAAGAGTTAAATTTAAGCAAAGATGAAAAAATCATCTTAGAACTTGAAAATATTTTTTTAAGTCTTTGTAAAGGCATAAGTGCTGATTATGCCTTTATGGATTTTTCTTATTTTTTTATAGGGTATGATTATATATTAAATTCTAAAAATAATACTTTAAAATCTTACCCTATTAGTTATGATGAGTTAATTTATAAAAGAAGTTTTAAAGAGTATATTGAAGAATATGCAAATAATTATTTTTTAAATTATTATTCTAAAGAACTTTTAAATGAACTTGAAAATCAAGACTTAAATAACAATAGAATAAAGCATTATCTTAAAAACTATAATAAAATTCCAAAAAATACAGCAGAAGAAAGCATACAAGGTATGCTTTCTAAGCAAAAAAATGTAAATATCAACTTTGTAAATTTTATAGACTATAAAGACTATGTTTACAACAACAAAGAAGATTTTTGGAATTTCTCACTAGAAGAAAACTCTATACTTTGGCAAAAATTTCTAAGCAAGGATACTCTAAAACCTTTTCCTTTAAATTTTGATTGTTCTTTAGAAGAAAAACTTCTTTATGCTAAAGATGAGCAATTAAAAAGCATACTTCAAACCCACAAGGTTTTCTATGGTTAAAAAAAGAAAAATCACTCTTGCTAGAATAGAAGATATTAATATAAGTCCTGATACTTCTTGTATGCATCCTATATTAGAAGATAATACTTTATTATGCATACATGGAGGTAAGGTTAAGTTAAAAGCAAAGAATGCTAAAAGGATAAAATCAGATAATACTCCCATTATGCTTCATAATGAAATACAAGGAGCTAGTATAAGTGGATGTGTAAATCCACCTATAGCAGGAGGACCTTGCACTAAAGTAGCTTTAGTATTGGCTTATACTTATTCCAATCATAAAGTAAATCATAAACATTCTGTTTTACAAATGGGTTTAATAGGAGTAAGTAATAAAGGTTATCCTATACTAGCTATACCTAAGAAAAATAAGATTAAATTTGCTCTAACTAAAATACAAGCTAATCCTCTTGCTAAGATTAAATGGGACAAGATAAAATGGGAAGGGATGGGAGGTAAGCTAAAAGCAGCACAAAGAAGGAAACAAGTAAATAAACAACAAGCATTTTTAAAAGAAGTTCAAGCACAACAAAAAGAAGCTAAAAAAGTTTTAGCAAATATGGAAAAAAAGATACAAAAATTAAATGGCATTGATAAATTAAGCAATAAACAAAAAGGAAATTATGGCGAAGTTAAAATGCATTTGCATTATTTAAATCAAGGCTATAAAAGAATTAGCTTAAACAAAGTTCAAGAACTTGATGATAGAATTCATCAAGGAATTGATGGAATTTATTATAACCCCAATAAAAATCCAAAATATATCATCGCAGAAGCTAAGTTTGGAACAAGCAAGTTAAATAGAAATCAAAAATACAAGCAAATGAGTGATGATTGGATATTAGAAAAGGATAAAAATAGACTTAGTATTGCAGATGAAGAACATAGAGAAAAGATAAAAGAACTTCTTAAAAAAAATAGCAATGAAATCAGAAAAGATTTATTTCATGTTGATGAAGGAGGCAAAGAAACCATTCATTATTTAGATAAAGATGCAAATAAAATTAAAAAACCTAAAGGATAAAAAATGGTAAGAAATACTAAGAAAGATGAAGCGTATTTTACTGAACGTATACTAGAATGGGAAGAAGAAGTTAAAAGAGATGAAAAAATATTTTTAGAACTTCCTTTTGGAGATAGACAAACTTGTATTTTTTGTATAGAAGATGGAAAAAAATGTATTGCTTTAGATAAATACTCTCGCGGTGATGATATAAACATAGTTAAAAAAGATTTAGAAGCATACATACTAGAAAAAGAAAAAAATCGTTTAGAAACAGGATTTCGGTGTGGTAGTTATGGTGCAAATGCTATTGAGCTTTGCGTTAGAGTATTATTAGATATGGATACTACTTGTTTGTTAAAATTAATAGAAGAAGATGAGAGAAAAAGAAGGGACATACTCAATAGAGATTGGTTTTTACATTTTATAGGATCTAAGGGTAAGAATTTAAATTTAGAACGCAAATGTGTTTGCAAAGAACATGAACTGATTAAAGATTTTATAGCCACACAAGATATTGAGTTTTTACATAAATATATGAAAAAACATACAAGGTTAAGGGATCCTTTAGATACCTGGGATCTTGAAGGTGCTACAATTGTAAAACTAATGAATTTGGATAAAGAAGAATTTAAACAGTATAAATACTTTCCTTATGATTTAATATAATCTTAGTGGGTTAAAAAACCCACAAGGCTTTTTATGGCTAAAAAAAGAAAAATCACTCTTGCTAGAATAGAAGATATTAATATAAGTCCTGATACTTCTTGTATGCATCCTATATTAGAAGATAATACTTTATTATGCATACATGGAGGTAAGGTTAAGTTAAAAGCAAAGAATGCTAAAAGGATAAAATCAGATAATACTCCCATTATGCTTCATAATGAAATACAAGGAGCTAGTATAAGTGGATGTGTAAATCCACCTATAGCAGGAGGACCTTGCACTAAAGTAGCTTTAGTATTTGCTTATACTTATTCCAATCATAAAGTAAATCATAAACATTCTGTTTTACAAATGGGTTTAATAGGAGTAAGTAATAAAGGTTATCCTATACTAGCTATACCTAAGAAAAATAAGATTAAATTTGCTCTAACTAAAATACAAGCTAATCCTCTTGCTAAGATTAAATGGGACAAGATAAAATGGGAAGGGATGGGAGGTAAAAGAAATAAGAAAAACAAAAATGATAGAGCAAAGCAAATACAAAAATTAAAACATAATCAGCAAAGACAGCAAGATATAAATAAAGAAAATTTAGATATTATAAAAGATACAACAAAAGAGAAGTTTAATTTATTAGAAAGCGCCAATCAAATTAATAGTATTCAAAATAAACTCAACCACATATTTAATAAAAAAGAACATAATTTAGATGATTTTTTAAGGTTTTTTGGTAATTCGAAAGAAAAAGCTTATGAGGCGGTTGTAAAAAAAATAGAAAAAGATTATATAAACGGTAAAGTTTCTGAAAATTTTACACAAGGGCATATTATAAACATTAATGGATTTAATATTGAAGTAAGAGGGGTTATAAAAAATGGAGAATCAAAAATTGGAACAATGTTTCTATCTAGAACATTTAATTAATATTCAAGAATTAGAGAAAAAAATTATTGAATATTTTTCCAAAGAACAAAAATTACTCTTAGATCATTTTAGACATGCTAATATTGTTTCTAGAAAAGCTGATAAGTGTGGATATTTTGCTAATATAAAAACTGATCCCACAAGACCAAAAATTCAAGTCAATGGTTTTACTAATTCTTTAAATCTATGTTTAAATGGTGTTATGATAGGTGGAGCTATGATTTATATTGAAAATGGTTTATTATCAATGATTGAGTGTTACTCTTGGGATGATAATGATATTTTTATTAAGTTATTATCAGACACCAATAAAAAAGTGTATTCGTAAAAATTTTCAAAAATTTAAGATTACCTTCAAACCCACAAGGTTTTCTATGGTTAAAAAAAGAAAAATCACTCTTGCTAGAATAGAAGATATTAATATAAGTCCTGATACTTCTTGTATGCATCCTATATTAGAAGATAATACTTTATTATGCATACATGGAGGTAAGGTTAAGTTAAAAGCAAAGAATGCTAAAAGGATAAAATCAGATAATACTCCCATTATGCTTCATAATGAAATACAAGGAGCTAGTATAAGTGGATGTGTAAATCCACCTATAGCAGGAGGACCTTGTACTAAAGTAGCTTTAGTATTTGCTTATACTTATTCCAATCATAAAGTAAATCATAAACATTCTGTTTTACAAATGGGTTTAATAGGAGTAAGTAATAAAGGTTATCCTATACTAGCTATACCTAAGAAAAATAAGATTAAATTTGCTCTAACTAAAATACAAGCTAATCCTCTTGCTAAGATTAAATGGGACAAGATAAAATGGGAAGGGATGGGAGGTAAGCTAAAAGCAGCACAAAGAAGGAGAAGAGAAAAAAGTAAAGAAAAAGCAAAAATGCTTTTATATTTAGAAAATGAAAATAAAAAAGGTAAGGTAAGTGATAAAGAAGTTCATCTTTATAAACATAATGGAATATGGCCTAAAGATACTCTAAAACCTAGAAGCTCTGATTATATTCATGAAGATGGTAGGATTATTCTAAACATCAAACAAAGAGCCATGGAAATAAAAAATACTTTAAACAGAGGATATAATAGTGTTTCTATAGAAACAAAAAATAAACTTATCAGATATGATTTAGATGGTAAACCACATTATGAGAAGACATCAAAAAAACTAATTGATACACCTCATAAAATAGAATATGCTAAACATATAAACCCTCAAGATCCGACAAAGTATAGAATGTCAAAGGGTATAGTAGAACCAATATCCCACAAAGATTTAGATATTATAGAAAATTATTTAAAAAGGCAAAATAATGAAATTTGAGAATTTAAAGCATGGAAGTTTATTTAAAAGAGAATTTTATCTTAAAGATACAAAAATAGATTTAAGAAATGATTTTTTTATTTGCTCTATCGCAATGAATGAAAAAACTTTAGAAATATTTTTTAAATCAGAGAAAAAGGATATACAAGATTTGCAAATTATTTTTTATAATTATAAGTTACTACATTCAAAATCATATTGTAAAAATTTTAATAAGCTAAAAGCTAATTTTATCGATTTAATAAGAAATAATTGGGATGATATGACAAGCTATATTGAAAAAGAAGAAGAGATGCTAATAAGCATATATTTTGATAATGATTTAGAATATATCACTTTAACTTGTAAGTATTTTAATATAGATTTTGTAGACTAACAAAGAAAAAAAATGACAAGAGAACAAGCAGAATTAATTATAAAAGAAGAAAAGTTGATTTATGTAACTTGGCGTGATTATGATGATACAGCAGGAGAATATCATTTTACAATTTGGTTCAATCCTAACAATAATAAATACGAAGCTGTTTATATTGGAGAAAGAGGAGGTGTTGAACTTAGCTATTCTTTTGATAGTGAAAAAGAAGCTATTGATAAAATGTTACAGATGAATTATAAACAAAAATATTTTAGCGTAAATGAAGACTACTCAATGCAAAACAAAAAAGAAGTAGCATTAAAAATCATCAAAGAAGAAAATCTAGAAGTGATTTGGTATGATGAAGCACTTAAACCAATACGAGCAGGTATTAAACACGATAAACAAAGAGATAAATATATTTCTTTTATCACTAATGCTAAAGCAGAGCTTATAGAATACAAAAGTATTGAGTTTGATGGGGATAGATATAGTGAAACTTTTGAAAGAATATTGAATGATGAAAGTATAGCCCTTTATGCTCTTATCAATCGTGCTAGAATGATTAAGCAAAACAAAATTAGCTTTGTATAAATGTTTTCCTTATGATTTGATATGAAAATTTTAGTTATAATTTTATTTTATACAAGGAGGGCTTATGCAAGATTTAGATTCACAACTTTTAAAAGCAATAAACGATTTAAGAAAATCCAATATATCAGAATGGGAAGCTAAAAAAGCAGTCATTTTAGAGCTTTTTGATAAGGGTGCAAGCATCCCACAATATACACTAGACAATCTAGAAACTTATCTTAGTGATTTAGAGCAAGAGTATTGGGATGATAGGGCAGTATATGCAGGCAGAAGCATAAAAAATAGCGATGAATATGAGCTATTTAATATACTTTCAAGATTAAATGCAGCAAAAAGCAAGAAAAAATCACTTGATGGACTTTTTAAGATCGCAAAAAGCAAGGGTGTTACACATACTCCAAAAAACAAAGCCGAGCTTGTAAAATTAGTCAAAGATAAAAATATTTATTTGGGTGATATTGATATTAGCAATATTACAAATTTTAAAAACCTATTTAAAAAAAGCAAACGAAGAGATTTTAGTGGAATTGAAATTTGGGATGTAAGTAATGTTACAGATATGAGCTCTATGTTTGAAGGTTGTGAAAACTTTAATGGAGATCTAAGCAAATGGAATATTTCAAATGTTACTAAATACATATGAAATTTCTATACTTACGAAATTTGCCAAAAACTTAAATAAAAAGAACATATTAGCAAATAAATAATCCTAACATCGCAAAAATACGATTTAGGAAAAATACAAGTAATTATAGATGATAAAGGTTTGAGAGTAAAAGGAGGTGATTTAAGAGCGGATTAAAAGCAATTTTCTTAAATTAAAACTAAAATTACAAAAAAACTAAAGGAAAAACAATGAAAACATTAGAAGATATCAAAGCTATGAACTATCAAGAAAAAGATGAATTAGAAGATCTAGTTCTTGAAGCTATAGATGATAATAATTTAGCCAAGGTAAAAGATATTTTAAAAGATTATCCTGTAAAAATATCTTGTTATGAGCTTAATATCAAAGATGAGGATGGAGACTTCCCTTTATTTGATCCTTATTATTTGATAGTAAGAGCTGCATTTGCTTGCGAAGAAAATAATAATGATTTTTCTATTTTAGATTATTTATTTGATGAGTATGGATTAAGTTTAAAAGATCCTAAATATAATTTTGCTTTTCCCGACATGAAATACATCAAAGAAGCTAATGAAAAATACATCTTAATGAAAAAAGTAGAAGAAAACAGCATTATTTATCAAAAAGCTCTAATCTACGCATATATACTAGGCACTAAAAACCCAAATTCTCAAATCATACAATATCTAGTCAATCGTGGAGCTAAATTTGAAGTGCATAAAGATGGCTTTGGTTGGACTCCTATGCATTTTTGGGTTATGCAGAATAATTATGAATTATTAGAACTAGCTATTAAAGGAGGAGCTAATGTGGATATACAAACCCGACTTATTCAAGAGAGTGAATACAATGAAACCCTTTTATTTGAAGCTGTAAAAGAACCTGAAACTTATAGGGTTACAAAACTTTTAATCGAACTAGGAGCTAATGTGAATTTTGCTACCCCAAGAACTCCTTTAGATGATGCAAGAGGATCTAGAAATAAAAAACTTTTAAAAGATGCAGGAGCAATGACTTCAGAGCAAATCAGAAAAAAATATAATTTACCAGCATATGATTCTTCTCATTGTGAAATTGATGGAAAAACTGACTTTGATTTATTGGGTAAATATCGTGATGAATGCTCTAAACTTTTAAACGATGCTATAAAAAAAGCCAAGGAGAATGAGTAGAGTGATAAAAATTAACTTTACCGATGTCAATTTTCATATCAAAGAATTTCAAAAGGTTTATATACTAGAAAATTGCAAATTGTATTTTTACAGTCCTTTTCATTTGCAAACACAAAATGGAAAAGAAATAATAAGGATAGAACAAAATAAAAATAAATTTTCTTTTATGGTTAAAAAAGAAAATGAATTAAAAAACAAAATAGAGGAAGAAGCTATAGGTATTGATAAAACTTCAGAGCAAAACCAAATAAAAGCAAGAGAAGAAGCAAAAGATGAAACAATAAAGGATAAAGAAGTATTATTTAGCAATGATAAAAAGGGAAATGATGCAATCAATGCTTATTTTGATAAGAAGAATATTAATACGCTAAATGATGCCTATAAAGAAAGAAAAGATAAACCTTTATCAAGAAATACTGAAAGTTTTAAAGACTATGATATCTTTTATGATGTTTATACAAGTAAAGATAATGATATTAAAAGCTTAAATGAACAGCTAGGATATGATGGCTTTGAAGTAAAAGATGGTATAGCTACAGTTAAAGCAGATTTTTTTAATAAATGCTTTGAAGAAAAAAAATATATTTTAATACCAAGATTAGTATCTTTAGATAAAAATGAAACATTACACTTTGATCCTGTGCCTTTAGAAGATAAGGGCTTTGTAGTGACTGATTTTAGAAAAGGGAAAAAAGATGAAAAAAATATAGATTTAAGCTTTCAAAGAAGTATAGCTAAAATAAAAAATCCTAACTTAACTTTGCAAAGCCCTAAAGAATTCCTACAAGCCTTAAATGACAATAGAGATTTTACAGAAGATGATAAAAAAGAGCAAGCACAAGCTATCCAAGAAGCTTGCGCAAAAAAAGCAGATGAAATGACTAAAATCTTGCTTAAAGATGATGAAAGTTTAAAAGATATTATTACAGATAAGCAAGAATTAAAGAAGAAAATAAGTGACTTACAAGATAATAAAAACAAATCACCAAAAGAACTAAGCCTACTAGGTAGGCTTGAATTTTTACAAAGAAATCAAGAAAAAGCTGAAAAACATAAAGACATGATTGATCAACTTCAAAACCCTCAACAAGCTAGTAATGGTAAGCAAGATAGTGTTAAAAATGCAGATCCTTTAGATATGATGGCAACAAACAGCACCACTCCAAACCAAGAAGAACAAAAAAATAAAACCATCAATTCAAAAGATATAGGAGATGCAGGAGAATATGCTGCTTCTATGCTTTTTACTAAAAGATCAACTAGGTATTTATCTAATAGAAGAAAACTAGATGCTAATTTTAATACTAAAGGTTTTAATCACACCATACCTGATTTTTTAGTAACGCTAAATGATTACCCTACTTTAGTAGAGGTTAAAAATGTCAAAGATCAAGCTTTAACAGAACAAATAAGCTTTGAATTAAAACTTGCTAGAGAATATGAGCTTGATTATTTATTTTTATGCAATCATTACACAAAATTAATAGATAATATAACTAATCTAGAGATATTTAATAAAGGCGATGAAGATCACAAAGGATCAAGAAGTGGTTTTATCTACCACAGACATGCTCACAGAAGCATAAAGACAATATTTAAAGAAATGTATCTACACCATATCAAAGGAGCAACACCTAATAAAATCATGATAAAAAGATTAAATTTAAATGATCCTGCTAATATAGAAGAAGAATTAAACAAAAACAAACAAATACAAAAAAACTAAAGGAAAAACAATGAAAACATTAGAAGATATCAAAGCTATGAGTTACAAACAAAAAGATGAATTAGAAGATCTAGTTCTTGAAGCTATAGATGATAATGACTTAGTTAAAGTAAAAGATATTTTAAAAGATTATCCTGTAAAAATATCTTGTTATGAGCTTAATATCAAAGATGAGGATGGAGACTTCCCTTTATTTGATCCTTATTATTTGATAGTAAGAGCTGCATTTGCTTGCGAAGAAAATAATAATGATTTTTCTATTTTAGATTATTTATTTGATGAGTATGGTTTAAGTTTAAAAGATCCTAAATACAATCTTCGCTTTGTAGATATGAAATATATCAAAGAAGCTAATGAAAAATACATCTTAATGAAAAAAGTAGAAGATGATCCTTGTATCTATGAAAATGCTCTAATCTACGCATATATACTCAATGCTAAAAACCCAAATTCTCAAATCATACAATATCTAGTCAATCGTGGAGCTAAATTTGAAGTGCATGATGAAGGATATTCTGGTAGGACTCCTATGCATTTTTGGGTTATGCAGAATAATTATGAATTATTAGAACTAGCTATTAAAGGAGGAGCTAATGTGGATATGCAAACCCGACTTATTCAAGAGAGTGAATACAATGAAACCCTTTTATTTGAAGCTGTAAAAGAACCTGAAACTTATAAGGTTACAAAACTTTTAATCGAATTAGGAGCTAATGTGAATTTTGTCACCCCAAGAACTCCTTTAGATGATGCAAGAGGATCTAGAAATAAAAAACTTTTAAAAGATGCAGGAGCAATGACTTCAGCTCAACTTGATAAAAAATACAATATATACTGGGATAGCAAAGAGTGTGAAAAAGATAAAAGCTATATGGAAAAATACTGTAAACTTTTAAACGATGCCATAAAAAAAGCCAAGGAGAATGAGTAGAGTGATAAAAATTAACTTTAGCTAAAATAAATTATAAGGAGAGATTATGAAAAATAAAATTTTATTAGATGAAGATATACAAGAAGTGTTTAATTACTATCTTGAAAATGATAATTATGTAAAAGATGCCTTAGATGGTTTAAAAAAACACAAACGAAGAACTTTCATAAGTAACATCTTAAGTTATGAATATAAAAATTTAGTAGAAAACAACAACTTAAAATTTGATGAAAAAGATAAGGTTGTTTTACCGTCTAATCTAATCACTATTTTAGACTATGATAAAAAGAATTTTAATGGGACGATTCTTCGAAATTTTATAAATGATTTGGAATTTGAATTAGAACATATAGAAATGGAACTTTATGATAATCCTGCTGATTTTGAAGGAGGAGATTATTACAGTGAAGATAGCGAATGTGATGAGGATTATACAGTGGAGGATTGGGTAGAAGATCAGGTAAAAGATATAAAAGATTTTATTGATGCCTTGAAAACTTTTAAATGAAACAAACATTAAGTGCCAATCAAGTTAGCTTTCATCTTTTATCTAAAAAAACTTTTAGTGATGAAAAATACCTTAACGCTTGGAGTTTAAAAGGCAATCGCCTTAATTTACAAGAATGGCTTAGCTTTAAAAAAGCTAATGAAAATAATTTCTATAATAAACATTTAGAAAACACCTTAAAAGCTATACAAGAACTTAAAGCTTATTTTAGTGTTGATCAATTTGAAGGTATAAATTTACATGGTGATGATGAATGGTTAAATTTTTTACCTTCAAATTATACTCAAATTTATAATCGCTTATGTCAAGATAAAAGCAAGTATATTTTACACCGATACTATCAAAAAGATGATTTAAGTGAAATAGGAACTCTTAAAAACCTCTCTCCTAATTTTCCTTTTTGGGATGAAAAAGGAGAAAATTTTTCTCAAAGCCAAATCAATACTTTTATAGAAAAAGATAATCTAGCACCCTATTTTAATAAATACGATGTTTATTTTAATTCTTCATTATGCCTTACTTTTAATCTTAATGATGAAAATTTAAATTATCTAATAAAAAATTATGAAGATAGGCTTAATTATGGTTTTACCCCAAAAACCCAAGAACAACTTCAAAAAGAGTTAAATTTAAGCAAAGATGAAAAAATCATCTTAGAACTTGAAAATATTTTTTTAAGTCTTTGTAAAGGCATAAGTGCTGATTATGCCTTTATGGATTTTTCTTATTTTTTTATAGGGTATGATTATATATTAAATTCTAAAAATAATACTTTAAAATCTTACCCTATTAGTTATGATGAGTTAATTTATAAAAGAAGTTTTAAAGAGTATATTGAAGAATATGCAAATAATTATTTTTTAAATTATTATTCTAAAGAACTTTTAAATGAACTTGAAAATCAAGACTTAAATAACAATAGAATAAAGCATTATCTTAAAAACTATAATAAAATTCCAAAAAATACAGCAGAAGAAAGCATACAAGGTATGCTTTCTAAGCAAAAAAATGTAAATATCAACTTTGTAAATTTTATAGACTATAAAGACTATGTTTACAACAACAAAGAAGATTTTTGGAATTTCTCACTAGAAGAAAACTCTATACTTTGGCAAAAATTTCTAAGCAAGGATACTCTAAAACCTTTTCCTTTAAATTTTGATTGTTCTTTAGAAGAAAAACTTCTTTATGCTAAAGATGAGCAATTAAAAAGCATACTTCAAACCCACAAGGTTTTCTATGGTTAAAAAAAGAAAAATCACTCTTGCTAGAATAGAAGATATTAATATAAGTCCTGATACTTCTTGTATGCATCCTATATTAGAAGATAATACTTTATTATGCATACATGGAGGTAAGGTTAAGTTAAAAGCAAAGAATGCTAAAAGGATAAAATCAGATAATACTCCCATTATGCTTCATAATGAAATACAAGGAGCTAGTATAAGTGGATGTGTAAATCCACCTATAGCAGGAGGACCTTGCACTAAAGTAGCTTTAGTATTGGCTTATACTTATTCCAATCATAAAGTAAATCATAAACATTCTGTTTTACAAATGGGTTTAATAGGAGTAAGTAATAAAGGTTATCCTATACTAGCTATACCTAAGAAAAATAAGATTAAATTTGCTCTAACTAAAATACAAGCTAATCCTCTTGCTAAGATTAAATGGGACAAGATAAAATGGGAAGGGATGGGAGGTAAAAGAAATAAGAAAAACAAAAATGATAGAGCAAAGCAAATACAAAAATTAAAACATAATCAGCAAAAATATAATAATTCAAAACAAATATCTATATTAAATATACCCACCAAAAAACCTCATTGGCGAAAATCTGAAGAAGATATGTCAAAATCATACCATGATTATGAAAAACAGAAATCTTTTCTTAATGGCAAGGAAGTGCAATATGGAACAAAACATTCCGTTCGTCCAGACTTATACAAAAGCGGCTCTAGCATTGAAATTAAAAACTATAATCTTGATAAAACATCTAATGTAAATAATTTAATTAATATTATCACCAAACAGTATCAACAAAGATTGCAACATTTACCACCTGGAACTAAACAAATATTCATTATAGATTCTAGAGAACAAAATATATCTAAAGAAATACAAGAGAAAATAAAACAAAAAATTTATGCTAAATTGAATTGTGCTATACTTATTCAATTTAAAACTAAATAAATTTAAGGAAATTAATGGTGGGTTTTAATATAAATGGACTTTGGTTTGAAATAGGTAGCGGTGATTTTTTATATGCATTTTTTAGCAATGTAGCTTATCATCTTGAAAAAGGGAATTGGGGAAGTAGATTCCCTATCTTAATGAATGAAATATATCAAGGTGAATTAAATTTTTCTCAAGCCTCTTTAGCACTAAATGAACTAGAGAATATACAAAAAGAATTTAAAAATTTTACTCCGAAACAAATAATTTGGGATATTGAAAATTTATCTCTTATGCCACCTTGGGGCGATAATATTAGTAGCGATATTACAGATCTATCGAATTATTTTATAACAAGCGATGGTAATGATTTTATAGAACTCCTTAAAAAGGTTTTACAATTAGCTGACAATAAAAAAGCAAATCTTACAATTAAAAGTTTTTAAAAAACTCTATACTTTGGCAAAAATTTCTAAGCAAGGATATTCTAAAACCTTTTCCTTTAAATTTTGATTGTTCTTTAGAAGAAAAACTTCTTTATGCTAAAGATGAGCAATTAAAAAGCATACTTCAAACCCACAAGGTTTTCTATGGTTAAAAAAAGAAAAATCACTCTTGCTAGAATAGAAGATATTAATATAAGTCCTGATACTTCTTGTATGCATCCTATATTAGAAGATAATACTTTATTATGCATACATGGAGGTAAGGTTAAGTTAAAAGCAAAGAATGCTAAAAGGATAAAATCAGATAATACTCCCATTATGCTTCATAATGAAATACAAGGAGCTAGTATAAGTGGATGTGTAAATCCACCTATAGCAGGAGGACCTTGCACTAAAGTAGCTTTAGTATTGGCTTATACTTATTCCAATCATAAAGTAAATCATAAACATTCTGTTTTACAAATGGGTTTAATAGGAGTAAGTAATAAAGGTTATCCTATACTAGCTATACCTAAGAAAAATAAGATTAAATTTGCTCTAACTAAAATACAAGCTAATCCTCTTGCTAAGATTAAATGGGACAAGATAAAATGGGAAGGGATGGGAGGTAAGCTAAAAGCAGCACAAAGAAGGAAACAAGTAAATAAACAACAAGCATTTTTAAAAGAAGTTCAAGCACAACAAAAAGAAGCTAAAAAAGTTTTAGCAAATATGGAAAAAAAGATACAAAAATTAAATGGCATTGATAAATTAAGCAATAAACAAAAAGGAAATTATGGCGAAGTTAAAATGCATTTGCATTATTTAAATCAAGGCTATAAAAGAATTAGCTTAAACAAAGTTCAAGAACTTGATGATAGAATTCATCAAGGAATTGATGGAATTTATTATAACCCCAATAAAAATCCAAAATATATCATCGCAGAAGCTAAGTTTGGAACAAGCAAGTTAAATAGAAATCAAAAATACAAGCAAATGAGTGATGATTGGATATTAGAAAAGGATAAAAATAGACTTAGTATTGCAGATGAAGAACATAGAGAAAAGATAAAAGAACTTCTTAAAAAAAATAGCAATGAAATCAGAAAAGATTTATTTCATGTTGATGAAGGAGGCAAAGAAACCATTCATTATTTAGATAAAGATGCAAATAAAATTAAAAAACCTAAAGGATAAAAAATGGTAAGAAATATTAAGAAAGATGAAGCGTATTTTACAAAACATATAATAAAGTGTGAAGAAGATATCAAGAAATCCGAAAAAATATTTTTAGAACTTCCTTTTGGAGATAGACAAACTTGTATTTTTTGTATAGAAGATGGAAAAAAATGTATTGCTTTAGATAAATACTCTCGCGGTGATGATATAAACATAGTTAAAAAAGATTTAGAAGCACTTATGCTATTAAAAGAAAAAAATCGTTTAGAAACAGGATTAGATATTGGCTATTACAGGGGAAATGCTATTGAGCTTTGCGTTAGAGTATTATTAGATATGGATACTACTTGTTTGTTAAAATTAATAGAAGAAGATGAGAGAAAAAGAAGGGACATACTCAATAGAGATTGGTTTTTACATTTTATAGGATCTAAGGGTAAGAATTTAAATTTAGAACGCAAATGTGTTTGCAAAGAACATGAACTGATTAAAGATTTTATAGCCACACAAGATATTGAGTTTTTACATAAATATATGAAAAAACATACAAGGTTAAGGGATCCTTTAGATACCTGGGATCTTGAAGGTGCTACAATTGTAAAACTAATGAATTTGGATAAAGAAGAATTTAAACAGTATAAATACTTTCCTTATGATTTAATATAATCTTAGTGGGTTAAAAAACCCACAAGGCTTTTTATGGCTAAAAAAAGAAAAATCACTCTTGCTAGAATAGAAGATATTAATATAAGTCCTGATACTTCTTGTATGCATCCTATATTAGAAGATAATACTTTATTATGCATACATGGAGGTAAGGTTAAGTTAAAAGCAAAGAATGCTAAAAGGATAAAATCAGATAATACTCCCATTATGCTTCATAATGAAATACAAGGAGCTAGTATAAGTGGATGTGTAAATCCACCTATAGCAGGAGGACCTTGCACTAAAGTAGCTTTAGTATTGGCTTATACTTATTCCAATCATAAAGTAAATCATAAACATTCTGTTTTACAAATGGGTTTAATAGGAGTAAGTAATAAAGGTTATCCTATACTAGCTATACCTAAGAAAAATAAGATTAAATTTGCTCTAACTAAAATACAAGCTAATCCTCTTGCTAAGATTAAATGGGACAAGATAAAATGGGAAGGGATGGAAAGCCACAACAAACAACAACCAATTCAAACCCATCACATTGCTACCGATAAAAATAAAAGATTTACTAAAGAATTTCGAAAAATAACAAAAAAATATAACTTGGAATTGGATGGAGATTGGAACAAAGTTAAAATGCCACATCGTGGAAGACATCCTAATGAATATCACGAATATATTCTTGAAAAAATGAGTAAAATTGATAAAATAGCTAGAGGAGATAAGGATAAATTCTTAAAAGAATTTGAAAAACTAAAAGAAGAAATCAAAAATAATCCTGTTTTACTTCATAAAGAATACTATAAGGAGAGAAATTAATGAAATATTATAAAATGATGTATAATGGACAACATAATGATGTTGATAATTGGATAAACTGTATTAAGTCAGATATAAAAAACAATGACAAATATGCACTTTTAGAATCCAAACCTATCACAAATTGGCAAACACCTAGTTTTGAAATCGACAAAGATGATGGTAACATACTGACTGATCTTATACACAATGACTGTGGTTGGCGTATAGTCTCTCCAAAATTTGTAAATTTAATGCAAGATTTAATTAAAGATTGTGTGCAATATTTAGATGTAGAAATTAAAAGTCAGGAAATAAATTATTATGATTGTAAAATTATGCATGTAACAAAATCACTTGAAGTTTTAGATTATGAACATTCTATATATACTTATATGGGCGATAATGATGAATATCTAAGTATTACTAAAGCTGTTTTAAAAAAATCAAAACTTGATGGAAGTCATATATTTAGAATTAAAGATGATGAAGTACCTGTTTTTGTATCAAGTGAATTTAGAAAAATAGTGAGAGAAAACAATTTATTAGGTTTTAGTTTTAGTGAAGTTATGGTATATGAAAATTAATAAACATATAAAAATATTACAATTATAAATTATATAAACTTATTAGGTTTTATCAAACAAATACCATAATAAAGAATAGAAAATGACAAGAGAACAAGCAGAACAATTATAAAAGAAGAAAAGTTGATTGATACAACTTGGTATCCTTCTTATAAACATTTAGGAGAATATCATCTTACTATGTGGTTTGATTCTGATAATAATAAATATGAAACTTTCTATGTTGGAGAAAGGGGGAGTGTTAGTCTTAGCTATTCTTTTGATAGTGAAAAAGAAGCTATTGATAAAATGTTACAGATGAATTATAGGCGAAAAAAATACGATGGAAAAGATATTAAAGAATATCTAACAAAAGAAGTAGCATTAAAAATCATCAAAGAAGAAAATCTAGAAGTGATTTGGTATGATGAAGCACTTAAACCAATACGAGCAGGTATTAAACACGATAAACAAAGAGATAAATATATTTCTTTTATCACTAATGCTAAAGCAGAGCTTATAGAATATAGAAGTATTGAGTTTGATGGGGATAGATATAGTGAAACTTTTGAAAGAATATTGAATGATGAAAGTATAGCCCTTTATGCTCTTATCAATCGTGCTAGAATGATTAAGCAAAACAAAATTAGCTTTGTATAAATGTTTTCCTTATGATTTGATATGAAAATTTTAGTTATAATTTTATTTTATACAAGGAGGGCTTATGCAAGATTTAGATTCACAACTTTTAAAAGCAATAAACGATTTAAGAAAATCCAATATATCAGAATGGGAAGCTAAAAAAGCAGTCATTTTAGAGCTTTTTGATAAGGGTGCAAGCATCCCACAATATACACTAGACAATCTAGAAACTTATCTTAGTGATTTAGAGCAAGAGTATTGGGATGATAGGGCAGTATATGCAGGCAGAAGCATAAAAAATAGCGATGAATATGAGCTATTTAATATACTTTCAAGATTAAATGCAGCAAAAAGCAAGAAAAAATCACTTGATGGACTTTTTAAGATCGCAAAAAGCAAGGGTGTTACACATACTCCAAAAAACAAAGCCGAGCTTGTAAAATTAGTCAAAGATAAAAATATTTATTTGGGTGATATTGATATTAGCAATATTACAAATTTTAAAAACCTATTTAAAAAAAGCAAACGAAGAGATTTTAGTGGAATTGAAATTTGGGATGTAAGTAATGTTACAGATATGAGCTCTATGTTTGAAGGTTGTGAAAACTTTAATGGAGATCTAAGCAAATGGAATATTTCAAATGTTACTAAATACATATGAAATTTCTATACTTACGAAATTTGCCAAAAACTTAAATAAAAAGAACATATTAGCAAATAAATAATCCTAACATCGCAAAAATACGATTTAGGAAAAATACAAGTAATTATAGATGATAAAGGTTTGAGAGTAAAAGGAGGTGATTTAAGAGCGGATTAAAAGCAATTTTCTTAAATTAAAACTAAAATTACAAAAAACTAAAGGAAAAACAATGAAAACATTAGAAGATATCAAAGCTATGAGTTTTGAAGAAAAAATGCAAATTCAAAAACAATTATTTGATTTTATTAGTAATAATGACTTGGAAAATGTTAAAAATCTTTTAAAAGATTATCCCATAAAAGAAAGCTTTTATGAGGCACATTTTACATACCATCATAATAATGAAGATTACGAGCTATCTTTATTTGATCCAGCAGCGAGCTTGCTGAAAGCTGCATATGCTTGCGAAGAAAATAATAATGATTTTTCTATTTTAGATTATTTATTTGATGAGTATGGATTAAGTTTAAAAGATCCTAAATATAATTTTGCTTTTCCCGACATGAAATACATCAAAGAAGCTAATGAAAAATACATCTTAATGAAAAAAGTAGAAGAAAACAGCATTATTTATCAAAAAGCTCTAATCTACGCATATATACTAGGCACTAAAAACCCAAATTCTCAAATCATACAATATCTAGTCAATCGTGGAGCTAAATTTGAAGTGCATAAAGATGGCTTTGGTTGGACTCCTATGCATTTTTGGGTTATGCAGAATAATTATGAATTATTAGAACTAGCTATTAAAGGAGGAGCTAATGTGGATATACAAACCCGACTTATTCAAGAGAGTGAATACAATGAAACCCTTTTATTTGAAGCTGTAAAAGAACCTGAAACTTATAGGGTTACAAAACTTTTAATCGAACTAGGAGCTAATGTGAATTTTGCTACCCCAAGAACTCCTTTAGATGATGCAAGAGGATCTAGAAATAAAAAACTTTTAAAAGATGCAGGAGCAATGACTTCAGAGCAAATCAGAAAAAAATATAATTTACCAGCATATGATTCTTCTCATTGTGAAATTGATGGAAAAACTGACTTTGATTTATTGGGTAAATATCGTGATGAATGCTCTAAACTTTTAAACGATGCTATAAAAAAAGCCAAGGAGAATGAGTAGAGTGATAAAAATTAACTTTACCGATGTCAATTTTCATATCAAAGAATTTCAAAAGGTTTATATACTAGAAAATTGCAAATTGTATTTTTACAGTCCTTTTCATTTGCAAACAGAAGATAAAAAACAATGGAAAAAAATTTGAAGATAAAAATGGAACAATTCATCAAGAAAAAGAAATTGAAAAAATAAATTCCCAAGATCAATCAAACGAAAAAGCTGATATCACAAAAGAACAAGCAAAAGATTATGCACAAAAAATCGATAAAGAGATAAACAAACTTGATGAAAATAATTTTGCTTCAAATATACAAACACAAAGCATAGAAAAGCGACAAGATAAATTTAAAGACTATGATATCTTTTATGATGTTTATACAAGTAAAGATAATGATATCAAAAGCTTAAATGAAGAGTTAAAATATAACGATGGCTTTGAAGTAAAAGATGGTATAGCTACAGTTAAAGCAGATTTTTTTGATAAATGCTTTGAAGAAAAAAAAATATATTTTAATACCAAGATTAGTATCTTTAGAAAAAAATGAAACATTACACTTTGATCCTGCGCCTTTAGAAGATAAGGGCTTTGTAGTGACTGATTTTAGAAAAGGGAAAAAAGATGAAAAAAATATAGATTTAAGCTTTCAAAGAAGTATAGCTAAAATAAAAAATCCTAATTTAACTTTGCAAAGCCCTAAAGAATTCCTACAAGTTTTAAATGACAATAGAGATTTTACAGAAGATGATAAAAAAGAGCAAGCACAAGCTATCCAAGAAGCTTGCGCAAAAAAAAGCAGATGAAATGACTAAAATCTTGCTTAAAGATGATGAAAGTTTAAAAGATATTATTACAGATAAGCAAGAATTAAAGAAGAAAATAAGTGAATTACAAAAAGAACCCAAAACAAATGAAAAACTAAGCCTACTAGGCAGGCTTGAATTTTTACAAAGAAATCAAGATAAAGCTGAAAAACATAAAGACATGATTGATCAACTTCAAAACCCTCAACAAGCTAGTGATGATAAAAAAGATGATGCTGATGATGATTTTTCAGATAGTAGAACAAACAGCACCACTCCAAACCAAGAAGAACAAAAAAATAAAACCATCAATTCAAAAGATATAGGAGATGCAGGAGAATATGCTGCTTCTATGCTTTTTTACTAAAAGATCAACTAGGTATTTATCTAATAGAAGAAAACTAGATGCTAATTTTAATACTAAAGGTTTTAATCACACCATACCTGATTTTTTAGTAACGCTAAATGATTACCCTACTTTAGTAGAGGTTAAAAATGTCAAAGATCAAGCTTTAACAGAACAAATAAGCTTTGAATTAAAACTTGCTAGAGAATATGAGCTTGATTATTTATTTTTATGCAATCATTACACAAAATTAATAGATAATATAACTAATCTAGAGATATTTAATAAAGGCGATGAAGATCACAAAGGATCAAGAAGTGGTTTTATCTACCACAGACATGCTCACAGAAGCATAAAGACAATATTTAAAGAAATGTATCTACACCATATCAAAGGAGCAACACCTAATAAAATCATGATAAAAAGATTAAATTTAAATGATCCTGCTAATATAGAAGAAGAATTAAACAAAAACAAACAAATACAAAAAAACTAAAGGAAAAACAATGAAAACATTAGAAGATATCAAAGCTATGAGTTACAAACAAAAAAGATGAATTAGAAGATCTAGTTCTTGAAGCTATAGATGATAATGACTTAGTTAAAGTAAAAGATATTTTAAAAGATTATCCTGTAAAAATATCTTGTTATGAGCTTAATATCAAAGATGAGGATGGAGACTTCCCTTTATTTGATCCTTATTATTTGATAGTAAGAGCTGCATTTGCTTGCGAAGAAAATAATAATGATTTTTCTATTTTAGATTATTTATTTGATGAGTATGGTTTAAGTTTAAAAGATCCTAAATATAATTTTTGCTTTACAGATATGAAATACATCAAAGAAGCTAATGAAAAATACATCTTAATGAAAAAAGTAGAAGAAAACAGCATTATTTATCAAAACGCTCTAATCTATGATTATATACTCAATGCTGATAATCCAAATTCTCAAATCATACAATATCTAGTCAATCGTGGAGCTAAATTTGAAGTGCATAAAGATGGCTTTGGTTGGACTCCTATGCATTTTTGGGCTAGACGCAATAATTATGAATTATTAGAACTAGCTATTAAAGGAGAAGCTAATGTGGATATGCAAACTTTTAGTAAATTAAGAAAATACAGCAAAACTCTTTTATTTGAAGCTGTAAAAGAACCTGAAACTTATAGGGTTACAAAACTTTTAATCGAACTAGGAGCTAATGTAAATTTTGCTACCCCAAGAACTCCTTTAGATGATGCAAGAGGATCTAGAAATAAAAAGCTTTTAAAAGATGCAGGAGCAATGACTTCAGAGCAAATCAGAAAAAAATATAATTTACCAGCATATGATGATTCTCATTGTGAAATTGATGGAAAAACTGACTTTGATTTATTGGGTAAATATCGTGATGAATGCTCTAAACTTTTAAACGATGCTATAAAAAAGGCTAAAGAAAGTGAATGAGGGAATAAAAATTAACTTTAGCTAAAATAAATTATAAGGAGAGATTATGAAAAATAAAATTTTATTAGATGAAGATATACAAGAAGTGTTTAATTACTATCTTGAAAATGATAATTATGTAAAAGATGCCTTAGATGGTTTAAAAAAACACAAACGAAGAACTTTCATAAGTAACATCTTAAGTTATGAATATAAAAATTTAGTAGAAAACAACAACTTAAAATTTGATGAAAAAGATAAGGTTGTTTTACCGTCTAATCTAATCACTATTTTAGACTATGATAAAAAGAATTTTAATGGGACGATTCTTCGAAATTTTATAAATGATTTGGAATTTGAATTAGAACATATAGAAATGGAACTTTATGATAATCCTGCTGATTTTGAAGGAGGAGATTATTACAGTGAAGATAGCGAATGTGATGAGGATTATACAGTGGAGGATTGGGTAGAAGATCAGGTAAAAGATATAAAAGATTTTATTGATGCCTTGAAAACTTTTAAATGAAACAAACATTAAGTGCCAATCAAGTTAGCTTTCATCTTTTATCTAAAAAAACTTTTAGTGATGAAAAATACCTTAACGCTTGGAGTTTAAAAGGCAATCGCCTTAATTTACAAGAATGGCTTAGCTTTAAAAAAGCTAATGAAAATAATTTCTATAATAAACATTTAGAAAACACCTTAAAAGCTATACAAGAACTTAAAGCTTATTTTAGTGTTGATCAATTTGAAGGTATAAATTTACATGGTGATGATGAATGGTTAAATTTTTTACCTTCAAATTATACTCAAATTTATAATCGCTTATGTCAAGATAAAAGCAAGTATATTTTACACCGATACTATCAAAAAGATGATTTAAGTGAAATAGGAACTCTTAAAAACCTCTCTCCTAATTTTCCTTTTTGGGATGAAAAAGGAGAAAATTTTTCTCAAAGCCAAATCAATACTTTTATAGAAAAAGATAATCTAGCACCCTATTTTAATAAATACGATGTTTATTTTAATTCTTCATTATGCCTTACTTTTAATCTTAATGATGAAAATTTAAATTATCTAATAAAAAATTATGAAGATAGGCTTAATTATGGTTTTACCCCAAAAACCCAAGAACAACTTCAAAAAGAGTTAAATTTAAGCAAAGATGAAAAAATCATCTTAGAACTTGAAAATATTTTTTTAAGTCTTTGTAAAGGCATAAGTGCTGATTATGCCTTTATGGATTTTTCTTATTTTTTTATAGGGTATGATTATATATTAAATTCTAAAAATAATACTTTAAAATCTTACCCTATTAGTTATGATGAGTTAATTTATAAAAGAAGTTTTAAAGAGTATATTGAAGAATATGCAAATAATTATTTTTTAAATTATTATTCTAAAGAACTTTTAAATGAACTTGAAAATCAAGACTTAAATAACAATAGAATAAAGCATTATCTTAAAAACTATAATAAAATTCCAAAAAATACAGCAGAAGAAAGCATACAAGGTATGCTTTCTAAGCAAAAAAATGTAAATATCAACTTTGTAAATTTTATAGACTATAAAGACTATGTTTACAACAACAAAGAAGATTTTTGGAATTTCTCACTAGAAGAAAACTCTATACTTTGGCAAAAATTTCTAAGCAAGGATATTCTAAAACCTTTTCCTTTAAATTTTGATTGTTCTTTAGAAGAAAAACTTCTTTATGCTAAAGATGAGCAATTAAAAAGCATACTTCAAACCCACAAGGTTTTCTATGGTTAAAAAAAGAAAAATCACTCTTGCTAGAATAGAAGATATTAATATAAGTCCTGATACTTCTTGTATGCATCCTATATTAGAAGATAATACTTTATTATGCATACATGGAGGTAAGGTTAAGTTAAAAGCAAAGAATGCTAAAAGGATAAAATCAGATAATACTCCCATTATGCTTCATAATGAAATACAAGGAGCTAGTATAAGTGGATGTGTAAATCCACCTATAGCAGGAGGACCTTGCACTAAAGTAGCTTTAGTATTGGCTTATACTTATTCCAATCATAAAGTAAATCATAAACATTCTGTTTTACAAATGGGTTTAATAGGAGTAAGTAATAAAGGTTATCCTATACTAGCTATACCTAAGAAAAATAAGATTAAATTTGCTCTAACTAAAATACAAGCTAATCCTCTTGCTAAGATTAAATGGGACAAGATAAAATGGGAAGGGATGGAAAGCCACAACAAACAACAACCAATTCAAACCCATCACATTGCTACCGATAAAAATAAAAGATTTACTAAAGAATTTCGAAAAATAACAAAAAAATATAACTTGGAATTGGATGGAGATTGGAACAAAGTTAAAATGCCACATCGTGGAAGACATCCTAATGAATATCACGAATATATTCTTGAAAAAATGAGTAAAATTGATAAAATAGCTAGAGGAGATAAGGATAAATTCTTAAAAGAATTTGAAAAACTAAAAGAAGAAATCAAAAATAATCCTGTTTTACTTCATAAAGAATACTATAAGGAGAGAAATTAATGAAATATTATAAAATGATGTATAATGGACAACATAATGATGTTGATAATTGGATAAACTGTATTAAGTCAGATATAAAAAACAATGACAAATATGCACTTTTAGAATCCAAACCTATCACAAATTGGCAAACACCTAGTTTTGAAATCGACAAAGATGATGGTAACATACTGACTGATCTTATACACAATGACTGTGGTTGGCGTATAGTCTCTCCAAAATTTGTAAATTTAATGCAAGATTTAATTAAAGATTGTGTGCAATATTTAGATGTAGAAATTAAAAGTCAGGAAATAAATTATTATGATTGTAAAATTATGCATGTAACAAAATCACTTGAAGTTTTAGATTATGAACATTCTATATATACTTATATGGGCGATAATGATGAATATCTAAGTATTACTAAAGCTGTTTTAAAAAAATCAAAACTTGATGGAAGTCATATATTTAGAATTAAAGATGATGAAGTACCTGTTTTTGTATCAAGTGAATTTAGAAAAATAGTGAGAGAAAACAATTTATTAGGTTTTAGTTTTAGTGAAGTTATGGTATATGAAAATTAATAAACATATAAAAATATTACAATTATAAATTATATAAACTTATTAGGTTTTATCAAACAAATACCATAATAAAGAATAGAAAATGACAAGAGAACAAGCAGAACAATTATAAAAGAAGAAAAGTTGATTGATACAACTTGGTATCCTTCTTATAAACATTTAGGAGAATATCATCTTACTATGTGGTTTGATTCTGATAATAATAAATATGAAACTTTCTATGTTGGAGAAAGGGGGAGTGTTAGTCTTAGCTATTCTTTTGATAGTGAAAAAGAAGCTATTGATAAAATGTTACAGATGAATTATAGGCGAAAAAAATACGATGGAAAAGATATTAAAGAATATCTAACAAAAGAAGTAGCATTAAAAATCATCAAAGAAGAAAATCTAGAAGTGATTTGGTATGATGAAGCACTTAAACCAATACGAGCAGGTATTAAACACGATAAACAAAGAGATAAATATATTTCTTTTATCACTAATGCTAAAGCAGAGCTTATAGAATATAGAAGTATTGAGTTTGATGGGGATAGATATAGTGAAACTTTTGAAAGAATATTGAATGATGAAAGTATAGCCCTTTATGCTCTTATCAATCGTGCTAGAATGATTAAGCAAAACAAAATTAGCTTTGTATAAATGTTTTCCTTATGATTTGATATGAAAATTTTAGTTATAATTTTATTTTATACAAGGAGGGCTTATGCAAGATTTAGATTCACAACTTTTAAAAGCAATAAACGATTTAAGAAAATCCAATATATCAGAATGGGAAGCTAAAAAAGCAGTCATTTTAGAGCTTTTTGATAAGGGTGCAAGCATCCCACAATATACACTAGACAATCTAGAAACTTATCTTAGTGATTTAGAGCAAGAGTATTGGGATGATAGGGCAGTATATGCAGGCAGAAGCATAAAAAATAGCGATGAATATGAGCTATTTAATATACTTTCAAGATTAAATGCAGCAAAAAGCAAGAAAAAATCACTTGATGGACTTTTTAAGATCGCAAAAAGCAAGGGTGTTACACATACTCCAAAAAACAAAGCCGAGCTTGTAAAATTAGTCAAAGATAAAAATATTTATTTGGGTGATATTGATATTAGCAATATTACAAATTTTAAAAACCTATTTAAAAAAAGCAAACGAAGAGATTTTAGTGGAATTGAAATTTGGGATGTAAGTAATGTTACAGATATGAGCTCTATGTTTGAAGGTTGTGAAAACTTTAATGGAGATCTAAGCAAATGGAATATTTCAAATGTTACTAAATACATATGAAATTTCTATACTTACGAAATTTGCCAAAAACTTAAATAAAAAGAACATATTAGCAAATAAATAATCCTAACATCGCAAAAATACGATTTAGGAAAAATACAAGTAATTATAGATGATAAAGGTTTGAGAGTAAAAGGAGGTGATTTAAGAGCGGATTAAAAGCAATTTTCTTAAATTAAAACTAAAATTACAAAAAACTAAAGGAAAAACAATGAAAACATTAGAAGATATCAAAGCTATGAGTTTTGAAGAAAAAATGCAAATTCAAAAACAATTATTTGATTTTATTAGTAATAATGACTTGGAAAATGTTAAAAATCTTTTAAAAGATTATCCCATAAAAGAAAGCTTTTATGAGGCACATTTTACATACCATCATAATAATGAAGATTACGAGCTATCTTTATTTGATCCAGCAGCGAGCTTGCTGAAAGCTGCATATGCTTGCGAAGAAAATAATAATGATTTTTCTATTTTAGATTATTTATTTGATGAGTATGGATTAAGTTTAAAAGATCCTAAATATAATTTTGCTTTTCCCGACATGAAATACATCAAAGAAGCTAATGAAAAATACATCTTAATGAAAAAAGTAGAAGAAAACAGCATTATTTATCAAAAAGCTCTAATCTACGCATATATACTAGGCACTAAAAACCCAAATTCTCAAATCATACAATATCTAGTCAATCGTGGAGCTAAATTTGAAGTGCATAAAGATGGCTTTGGTTGGACTCCTATGCATTTTTGGGTTATGCAGAATAATTATGAATTATTAGAACTAGCTATTAAAGGAGGAGCTAATGTGGATATACAAACCCGACTTATTCAAGAGAGTGAATACAATGAAACCCTTTTATTTGAAGCTGTAAAAGAACCTGAAACTTATAGGGTTACAAAACTTTTAATCGAACTAGGAGCTAATGTGAATTTTGCTACCCCAAGAACTCCTTTAGATGATGCAAGAGGATCTAGAAATAAAAAACTTTTAAAAGATGCAGGAGCAATGACTTCAGAGCAAATCAGAAAAAAATATAATTTACCAGCATATGATTCTTCTCATTGTGAAATTGATGGAAAAACTGACTTTGATTTATTGGGTAAATATCGTGATGAATGCTCTAAACTTTTAAACGATGCTATAAAAAAAGCCAAGGAGAATGAGTAGAGTGATAAAAATTAACTTTACCGATGTCAATTTTCATATCAAAGAATTTCAAAAGGTTTATATACTAGAAAATTGCAAATTGTATTTTTACAGTCCTTTTCATTTGCAAACAGAAGATAAAAACAATGGAAAAAAATTTGAAGATAAAAATGGAACAATTCATCAAGAAAAAGAAATTGAAAAAATAAATTCCCAAGATCAATCAAACGAAAAAGCTGATATCACAAAAGAACAAGCAAAAGATTATGCACAAAAAATCGATAAAGAGATAAACAAACTTGATGAAAATAATTTTGCTTCAAATATACAAACACAAAGCATAGAAAAGCGACAAGATAAATTTAAAGACTATGATATCTTTTATGATGTTTATACAAGTAAAGATAATGATATCAAAAGCTTAAATGAAGAGTTAAAATATAACGATGGCTTTGAAGTAAAAGATGGTATAGCTACAGTTAAAGCAGATTTTTTTGATAAATGCTTTGAAGAAAAAAAATATATTTTAATACCAAGATTAGTATCTTTAGAAAAAAATGAAACATTACACTTTGATCCTGCGCCTTTAGAAGATAAGGGCTTTGTAGTGACTGATTTTAGAAAAGGGAAAAAAGATGAAAAAAATATAGATTTAAGCTTTCAAAGAAGTATAGCTAAAATAAAAAATCCTAATTTAACTTTGCAAAGCCCTAAAGAATTCCTACAAGTTTTAAATGACAATAGAGATTTTACAGAAGATGATAAAAAAGAGCAAGCACAAGCTATCCAAGAAGCTTGCGCAAAAAAAGCAGATGAAATGACTAAAATCTTGCTTAAAGATGATGAAAGTTTAAAAGATATTATTACAGATAAGCAAGAATTAAAGAAGAAAATAAGTGAATTACAAAAAGAACCCAAAACAAATGAAAAACTAAGCCTACTAGGCAGGCTTGAATTTTTACAAAGAAATCAAGATAAAGCTGAAAAACATAAAGACATGATTGATCAACTTCAAAACCCTCAACAAGCTAGTGATGATAAAAAAGATGATGCTGATGATGATTTTTCAGATAGTAGAACAAACAGCACCACTCCAAACCAAGAAGAACAAAAAAATAAAACCATCAATTCAAAAGATATAGGAGATGCAGGAGAATATGCTGCTTCTATGCTTTTTACTAAAAGATCAACTAGGTATTTATCTAATAGAAGAAAACTAGATGCTAATTTTAATACTAAAGGTTTTAATCACACCATACCTGATTTTTTAGTAACGCTAAATGATTACCCTACTTTAGTAGAGGTTAAAAATGTCAAAGATCAAGCTTTAACAGAACAAATAAGCTTTGAATTAAAACTTGCTAGAGAATATGAGCTTGATTATTTATTTTTATGCAATCATTACACAAAATTAATAGATAATATAACTAATCTAGAGATATTTAATAAAGGCGATGAAGATCACAAAGGATCAAGAAGTGGTTTTATCTACCACAGACATGCTCACAGAAGCATAAAGACAATATTTAAAGAAATGTATCTACACCATATCAAAGGAGCAACACCTAATAAAATCATGATAAAAAGATTAAATTTAAATGATCCTGCTAATATAGAAGAAGAATTAAACAAAAACAAACAAATACAAAAAAACTAAAGGAAAAACAATGAAAACATTAGAAGATATCAAAGCTATGAGTTACAAACAAAAAGATGAATTAGAAGATCTAGTTCTTGAAGCTATAGATGATAATGACTTAGTTAAAGTAAAAGATATTTTAAAAGATTATCCTGTAAAAATATCTTGTTATGAGCTTAATATCAAAGATGAGGATGGAGACTTCCCTTTATTTGATCCTTATTATTTGATAGTAAGAGCTGCATTTGCTTGCGAAGAAAATAATAATGATTTTTCTATTTTAGATTATTTATTTGATGAGTATGGTTTAAGTTTAAAAGATCCTAAATATAATTTTTGCTTTACAGATATGAAATACATCAAAGAAGCTAATGAAAAATACATCTTAATGAAAAAAGTAGAAGAAAACAGCATTATTTATCAAAACGCTCTAATCTATGATTATATACTCAATGCTGATAATCCAAATTCTCAAATCATACAATATCTAGTCAATCGTGGAGCTAAATTTGAAGTGCATAAAGATGGCTTTGGTTGGACTCCTATGCATTTTTGGGCTAGACGCAATAATTATGAATTATTAGAACTAGCTATTAAAGGAGAAGCTAATGTGGATATGCAAACTTTTAGTAAATTAAGAAAATACAGCAAAACTCTTTTATTTGAAGCTGTAAAAGAACCTGAAACTTATAGGGTTACAAAACTTTTAATCGAACTAGGAGCTAATGTAAATTTTGCTACCCCAAGAACTCCTTTAGATGATGCAAGAGGATCTAGAAATAAAAAGCTTTTAAAAGATGCAGGAGCAATGACTTCAGAGCAAATCAGAAAAAAATATAATTTACCAGCATATGATGATTCTCATTGTGAAATTGATGGAAAAACTGACTTTGATTTATTGGGTAAATATCGTGATGAATGCTCTAAACTTTTAAACGATGCTATAAAAAAGGCTAAAGAAAGTGAATGAGGGAATAAAAATTAACTTTAGCTAAAATAAATTATAAGGAGAGATTATGAAAAATAAAATTTTATTAGATGAAGATATACAAGAAGTGTTTAATTACTATCTTGAAAATGATAATTATGTAAAAGATGCCTTAGATGGTTTAAAAAAACACAAACGAAGAACTTTCATAAGTAACATCTTAAGTTATGAATATAAAAATTTAGTAGAAAACAACAACTTAAAATTTGATGAAAAAGATAAGGTTGTTTTACCGTCTAATCTAATCACTATTTTAGACTATGATAAAAAGAATTTTAATGGGACGATTCTTCGAAATTTTATAAATGATTTGGAATTTGAATTAGAACATATAGAAATGGAACTTTATGATAATCCTGCTGATTTTGAAGGAGGAGATTATTACAGTGAAGATAGCGAATGTGATGAGGATTATACAGTGGAGGATTGGGTAGAAGATCAGGTAAAAGATATAAAAGATTTTATTGATGCCTTGAAAACTTTTAAATGAAACAAACATTAAGTGCCAATCAAGTTAGCTTTCATCTTTTATCTAAAAAAACTTTTAGTGATGAAAAATACCTTAACGCTTGGAGTTTAAAAGGCAATCGCCTTAATTTACAAGAATGGCTTAGCTTTAAAAAAGCTAATGAAAATAATTTCTATAATAAACATTTAGAAAACACCTTAAAAGCTATACAAGAACTTAAAGCTTATTTTAGTGTTGATCAATTTGAAGGTATAAATTTACATGGTGATGATGAATGGTTAAATTTTTTACCTTCAAATTATACTCAAATTTATAATCGCTTATGTCAAGATAAAAGCAAGTATATTTTACACCGATACTATCAAAAAGATGATTTAAGTGAAATAGGAACTCTTAAAAACCTCTCTCCTAATTTTCCTTTTTGGGATGAAAAAGGAGAAAATTTTTCTCAAAGCCAAATCAATACTTTTATAGAAAAAGATAATCTAGCACCCTATTTTAATAAATACGATGTTTATTTTAATTCTTCATTATGCCTTACTTTTAATCTTAATGATGAAAATTTAAATTATCTAATAAAAAATTATGAAGATAGGCTTAATTATGGTTTTACCCCAAAAACCCAAGAACAACTTCAAAAAGAGTTAAATTTAAGCAAAGATGAAAAAATCATCTTAGAACTTGAAAATATTTTTTTAAGTCTTTGTAAAGGCATAAGTGCTGATTATGCCTTTATGGATTTTTCTTATTTTTTTATAGGGTATGATTATATATTAAATTCTAAAAATAATACTTTAAAATCTTACCCTATTAGTTATGATGAGTTAATTTATAAAAGAAGTTTTAAAGAGTATATTGAAGAATATGCAAATAATTATTTTTTAAATTATTATTCTAAAGAACTTTTAAATGAACTTGAAAATCAAGACTTAAATAACAATAGAATAAAGCATTATCTTAAAAACTATAATAAAATTCCAAAAAATACAGCAGAAGAAAGCATACAAGGTATGCTTTCTAAGCAAAAAAATGTAAATATCAACTTTGTAAATTTTATAGACTATAAAGACTATGTTTACAACAACAAAGAAGATTTTTGGAATTTCTCACTAGAAGAAAACTCTATACTTTGGCAAAAATTTCTAAGCAAGGATATTCTAAAACCTTTTCCTTTAAATTTTGATTGTTCTTTAGAAGAAAAACTTCTTTATGCTAAAGATGAGCAATTAAAAAGCATACTTCAAACCCACAAGGTTTTCTATGGTTAAAAAAAGAAAAATCACTCTTGCTAGAATAGAAGATATTAATATAAGTCCTGATACTTCTTGTATGCATCCTATATTAGAAGATAATACTTTATTATGCATACATGGAGGTAAGGTTAAGTTAAAAGCAAAGAATGCTAAAAGGATAAAATCAGATAATACTCCCATTATGCTTCATAATGAAATACAAGGAGCTAGTATAAGTGGATGTGTAAATCCACCTATAGCAGGAGGACCTTGCACTAAAGTAGCTTTAGTATTGGCTTATACTTATTCCAATCATAAAGTAAATCATAAACATTCTGTTTTACAAATGGGTTTAATAGGAGTAAGTAATAAAGGTTATCCTATACTAGCTATACCTAAGAAAAATAAGATTAAATTTGCTCTAACTAAAATACAAGCTAATCCTCTTGCTAAGATTAAATGGGACAAGATAAAATGGGAAGGGATGGAAAGCCACAACAAACAACAACCAATTCAAACCCATCACATTGCTACCGATAAAAATAAAAGATTTACTAAAGAATTTCGAAAAATAACAAAAAAATATAACTTGGAATTGGATGGAGATTGGAACAAAGTTAAAATGCCACATCGTGGAAGACATCCTAATGAATATCACGAATATATTCTTGAAAAAATGAGTAAAATTGATAAAATAGCTAGAGGAGATAAGGATAAATTCTTAAAAGAATTTGAAAAACTAAAAGAAGAAATCAAAAATAATCCTGTTTTACTTCATAAAGAATACTATAAGGAGAGAAATTAATGAAATATTATAAAATGATGTATAACTATAATCATAACGATGTGGATAATTGGTACTCTTGTGATCTTGTAGATATAAAAAATAACGATGAATATGCACTTTTAGAATCCAAACCTATCACAAATTGGCAAACACCTAGTTTTGAAATCGACAAAGATGATGGTAACATACTGACTGATCTTATACACAATGACTGTGGTTGGCGTATAGTCTCTCCAAAATTTGTAAATTTAATGCAAGATTTAATTAAAGATTGTGTGCAATATTTAGATGTAGAAATTAAAAGTCAGGAAATAAATTATTATGATTGTAAAATTATGCATGTAACAAAATCACTTGAAGTTTTAGATTATGAACATTCTATATATACTTATATGGGCGATAATGATGAATATCTAAGTATTACTAAAGCTGTTTTAAAAAAATCAAAACTTGATGGAAGTCATATATTTAGAATTAAAGATGATGAAGTACCTGTTTTTGTATCAAGTGAATTTAGAAAAATAGTGAGAGAAAACAATTTATTAGGTTTTAGTTTTAGTGAAGTTATGGTATATGAAAATTAATAAACATATAAAAATATTACAATTATAAATTATATAAACTTATTAGGTTTTATCAAACAAATACCATAATAAAGAATAGAAAATGACAAGAGAACAAGCAGAACAATTATAAAAGAAGAAAAGTTGATTGATACAACTTGGTATCCTTCTTATAAACATTTAGGAGAATATCATCTTACTATGTGGTTTGATTCTGATAATAATAAATATGAAACTTTCTATGTTGGAGAAAGGGGGAGTGTTAGTCTTAGCTATTCTTTTGATAGTGAAAAAGAAGCTATTGATAAAATGTTACAGATGAATTATAGGCGAAAAAAATACGATGGAAAAGATATTAAAGAATATCTAACAAAAGAAGTAGCATTAAAAATCATCAAAGAAGAAAATCTAGAAGTGATTTGGTATGATGAAGCACTTAAACCAATACGAGCAGGTATTAAACACGATAAACAAAGAGATAAATATATTTCTTTTATCACTAATGCTAAAGCAGAGCTTATAGAATATAGAAGTATTGAGTTTGATGGGGATAGATATAGTGAAACTTTTGAAAGAATATTGAATGATGAAAGTATAGCCCTTTATGCTCTTATCAATCGTGCTAGAATGATTAAGCAAAACAAAATTAGCTTTGTATAAATGTTTTCCTTATGATTTGATATGAAAATTTTAGTTATAATTTTATTTTATACAAGGAGGGCTTATGCAAGATTTAGATTCACAACTTTTAAAAGCAATAAACGATTTAAGAAAATCCAATATATCAGAATGGGAAGCTAAAAAAGCAGTCATTTTAGAGCTTTTTGATAAGGGTGCAAGCATCCCACAATATACACTAGACAATCTAGAAACTTATCTTAGTGATTTAGAGCAAGAGTATTGGGATGATAGGGCAGTATATGCAGGCAGAAGCATAAAAAATAGCGATGAATATGAGCTATTTAATATACTTTCAAGATTAAATGCAGCAAAAAGCAAGAAAAAATCACTTGATGGACTTTTTAAGATCGCAAAAAGCAAGGGTGTTACACATACTCCAAAAAACAAAGCCGAGCTTGTAAAATTAGTCAAAGATAAAAATATTTATTTGGGTGATATTGATATTAGCAATATTACAAATTTTAAAAACCTATTTAAAAAAAGCAAACGAAGAGATTTTAGTGGAATTGAAATTTGGGATGTAAGTAAGGTTACAAATATGGATTCTTGCTTTGAAGATGCAAAATATTTTAATCATAATATACAATCTTGGAATGTTAGTAAAGTAAAAAGTATGGAAAGAATGTTTGATGGATGTGAAATTTTTAATCAACCATTAGATAAATGGGATATATCAAGCGTTACAAATTTTAAATATATGTTTTCATGCACAGAAAGTTTTGTTCAAAATTTAGAATCTTGGGGAGAGAAAATTGATTTTAAAAATTCTAGCAAATCAAAAAAAATTAGTTTTATAAATATGTTTTATTCCTCAAAGCTAAATCAAAAGAAAAAATATCCAACTTGGTTTTGTTCTATTAAAAATGGCATGTATTTACCAAAACATAAAGATTTTATAAAAGCTTTAATTAGTAATAAAATTAGTTTAGCCAAGATTGATATAAGTGAGATTACTGATATGAGTTTTTTATTTGATGACATATATGGAATTAATTTTGACGGTATAGAAACTTGGGATGTAAGTAATGTTACAAAGATGAGCTCTATGTTTGCAGGTTGTAAAAACTTTAATGGAGATATAAGCAAATGGGATGTAAGCAATGTTACAAATATGTGGTCTATGTTTAAAGGTTGTGAAAACTTTAATGGAGATCTAAGTAAATGGGATGTAAGTAATGTTACAGATATGGGTCGTATGTTTGAAGGTTGTAAAAACTTTAATGGCGATCTAAGTAAATGGGATGTAAGCAATGTTACAAAGATGAGCTCTATGTTTGCAGGTTGTAAAAACTTTAATGGAGATCTAAGTAAATGGGATGTAAGTAATGTTACAGATATGAGCTCTATGTTTGAAGGTTGTGAAAACTTTAATGGAGATCTAAGTAAATGGAATATTTCAAATGTTACTAAATACATATGAAATTTCTATACTTACGAAATTTGCCAAAAACTTAAATAAAAAGAACATATTAGCAAATAAATAATCCTAACATCGCAAAAATACGATTTAGGAAAAATACAAGTAATTATAGATGATAAAGGTTTGAGAGTAAAAGGAGGTGATTTAAGAGCGGATTAAAAGCAATTTTCTTAAATTAAAACTAAAATTACAAAAAACTAAAGGAAAAACAATGAAAACATTAGAAGATATCAAAGCTATGAACTATCAAGAAAAAGATGAATTAGAAGATCTAGTTCTTGAAGCTATAGATGATAATAATTTAGCCAAGGTAAAAGATATTTTAAAAGATTATCCTGTAAAAATATCTTGTTATGAGCTTAATATCAAAGATGAGGATGGAGACTTCCCTTTATTTGATCCTTATTATTTGATAATGAGAGCTGCATTTGCTTGCGAAGAAAATAATAATGATTTTTCTATTTTAGATTATTTATTTGATGAGTATGGATTAAGTTTAAAAGATCCTAAATATAATTTTTGCTTTACAGATATGAAATACATCAAAGAAGCTAATGAAAAATATGTTGTAATAAGATATATGGAAGATAAGCCTAACATTTACAAAAATGCCCTAATCTATTATTATATACTCAATGCTAAAAACCCAAATTCTCAAATCATACAATATCTAGTCAATCGTGGAGCTAAATTTGAAGTGCATGAAGATGACTTTGGTTGGACTCCTATGCATTTTTGGGCTAGACGCAATAATTATGAATTATTAGAACTAGCTATTAAAGGAGGAGCTAATGTAGATATACAAACCCGACTTATTCAAGAGAGTGAATACAATGAAACCCTTTTATTTGAAGCTGTAAAAGAACCTGAAACTTATAGGGTTACAAAGCTTTTAATCGAACTAGGAGCTAATGTGAATTTTGCTACCCCAAGAACTCCTTTAGATGATGCAAGAGGATCTAGAAATAAAAAACTTTTAAAAGATGCAGGAGCAATGACTTCAGAGCAAATCAGAAAAAAATATAATTTACCAGCATATGATTCTTCTCATTGTGAAATTGATGGAAAAACTGACTTTGATTTATTGGGTAAATATCGTGATGAATGCTCTAAACTTTTAAACGATGCTATAAAAAAAGCCAAGGAGAATGAGTAGAGTGATAAAAATTAACTTTACCGATGTCAATTTTCATATCAAAGAATTTCAAAAGGTTTATATACTAGAAAATTGCAAATTGTATTTTTACAGTCCTTTTCATTTGCAAACACAAAATGGAAAAGAAATAATAAGGATAGAACAAAATAAAAATAAATTTTCTTTTATGGTTAAAAAAGAAAATGAATTAAAAAACAAAATAGAGGAAGAAGCTATAGGTATTGATAAAACTTCAGAGCAAAACCAAATAAAAGCAAGAGAAGAAGCAAAAGATGAAACAATAAAGGATAAAGAAGTATTATTTAGCAATGATAAAAAGGGAAATGATGCAATCAATGCTTATTTTGATAAGAAGAATATTAATACGCTAAATGATGCCTATAAAGAAAGAAAAGATAAACCTTTATCAAGAAATACTGAAAGTTTTAAAGACTATGATATCTTTTATGATGTTTATACAAGTAAAGATAATGATATTAAAAGCTTAAATGAACAGCTAGGATATGATGGCTTTGAAGTAAAAGATGGTATAGCTACAGTTAAAGCAGATTTTTTTAATAAATGCTTTGAAGAAAAAAAATATATTTTAATACCAAGATTAGTATCTTTAGATAAAAATGAAACATTACACTTTGATCCTGTGCCTTTAGAAGATAAGGGCTTTGTAGTGACTGATTTTAGAAAAGGGAAAAAAGATGAAAAAAATATAGATTTAAGCTTTCAAAGAAGTATAGCTAAAATAAAAAATCCTAACTTAACTTTGCAAAGCCCTAAAGAATTCCTACAAGCCTTAAATGACAATAGAGATTTTACAGAAGATGATAAAAAAGAGCAAGCACAAGCTATCCAAGAAGCTTGCGCAAAAAAAGCAGATGAAATGACTAAAATCTTGCTTAAAGATGATGAAAGTTTAAAAGATATTATTACAGATAAGCAAGAATTAAAGAAGAAAATAAGTGACTTACAAGATAATAAAAACAAATCACCAAAAGAACTAAGCCTACTAGGTAGGCTTGAATTTTTACAAAGAAATCAAGAAAAAGCTGAAAAACATAAAGACATGATTGATCAACTTCAAAACCCTCAACAAGCTAGTAATGGTAAGCAAGATAGTGTTAAAAATGCAGATCCTTTAGATATGATGGCAACAAACAGCACCACTCCAAACCAAGAAGAACAAAAAAATAAAACCATCAATTCAAAAGATATAGGAGATGCAGGAGAATATGCTGCTTCTATGCTTTTTACTAAAAGATCAACTAGGTATTTATCTAATAGAAGAAAACTAGATGCTAATTTTAATACTAAAGGTTTTAATCACACCATACCTGATTTTTTAGTAACGCTAAATGATTACCCTACTTTAGTAGAGGTTAAAAATGTCAAAGATCAAGCTTTAACAGAACAAATAAGCTTTGAATTAAAACTTGCTAGAGAATATGAGCTTGATTATTTATTTTTATGCAATCATTACACAAAATTAATAGATAATATAACTAATCTAGAGATATTTAATAAAGGCGATGAAGATCACAAAGGATCAAGAAGTGGTTTTATCTACCACAGACATGCTCACAGAAGCATAAAGACAATATTTAAAGAAATGTATCTACACCATATCAAAGGAGCAACACCTAATAAAATCATGATAAAAAGATTAAATTTAAATGATCCTGCTAATATAGAAGAAGAATTAAACAAAAACAAACAAATACAAAAAAACTAAAGGAAAAACAATGAAAACATTAGAAGATATCAAAGCTATGAGTTACAAACAAAAAGATGAATTAGAAGATCTAGTTCTTGAAGCTATAGATGATAATGACTTAGTTAAAGTAAAAGATATTTTAAAAGATTATCCTGTAAAAATATCTTGTTATGAGCTTAATATCAAAGATGAGGATGGAGACTTCCCTTTATTTGATCCTTATTATTTGATAGTAAGAGCTGCATTTGCTTGCGAAGAAAATAATAATGATTTTTCTATTTTAGATTATTTATTTGATGAGTATGGTTTAAGTTTAAAAGATCCTAAATACAATCTTCGCTTTGTAGATATGAAATATATCAAAGAAGCTAATGAAAAATACATCTTAATGAAAAAAGTAGAAGATGATCCTTGTATCTATGAAAATGCTCTAATCTACGCATATATACTCAATGCTAAAAACCCAAATTCTCAAATCATACAATATCTAGTCAATCGTGGAGCTAAATTTGAAGTGCATGATGAAGGATATTCTGGTAGGACTCCTATGCATTTTTGGGTTATGCAGAATAATTATGAATTATTAGAACTAGCTATTAAAGGAGGAGCTAATGTGGATATACAAACCCGACTTATTCAAGAGAGTGAATACAATGAAACCCTTTTATTTGAAGCTGTAAAAGAACCTGAAACTTATAAGGTTACAAAACTTTTAATCGAATTAGGAGCTAATGTGAATTTTGTCACCCCAAGAACTCCTTTAGATGATGCAAGAGGATCTAGAAATAAAAAACTTTTAAAAGATGCAGGAGCAATGACTTCAGAGCAAATCAGAAAAAAATATAATTTACCAGCATATGATTCTTCTCATTGTGAAATTGATGGAAAAACTGACTTTGATTTATTAGGTAAATATCGTGATGAATGCTCTAAACTTTTAAACGATGCCATAAAAAAAGCCAAGGAGAATGAGTAGAGTGATAAAAATTAACTTTAGCTAAAATAAATTATAAGGAGAGATTATGAAAAATAAAATTTTATTAGATGAAGATATACAAGAAGTGTTTAATTACTATCTTGAAAATGATAATTATGTAAAAGATGCCTTAGATGGTTTAAAAAAACACAAACGAAGAACTTTCATAAGTAACATCTTAAGTTATGAATATAAAAATTTAGTAGAAAACAACAACTTAAAATTTGATGAAAAAGATAAGGTTGTTTTACCGTCTAATCTAATCACTATTTTAGACTATGATAAAAAGAATTTTAATGGGACGATTCTTCGAAATTTTATAAATGATTTGGAATTTGAATTAGAACATATAGAAATGGAACTTTATGATAATCCTGCTGATTTTGAAGGAGGAGATTATTACAGTGAAGATAGCGAATGTGATGAGGATTATACAGTGGAGGATTGGGTAGAAGATCAGGTAAAAGATATAAAAGATTTTATTGATGCCTTGAAAACTTTTAAATGAAACAAACATTAAGTGCCAATCAAGTTAGCTTTCATCTTTTATCTAAAAAAACTTTTAGTGATGAAAAATACCTTAACGCTTGGAGTTTAAAAGGCAATCGCCTTAATTTACAAGAATGGCTTAGCTTTAAAAAAGCTAATGAAAATAATTTCTATAATAAACATTTAGAAAACACCTTAAAAGCTATACAAGAACTTAAAGCTTATTTTAGTGTTGATCAATTTGAAGGTATAAATTTACATGGTGATGATGAATGGTTAAATTTTTTACCTTCAAATTATACTCAAATTTATAATCGCTTATGTCAAGATAAAAGCAAGTATATTTTACACCGATACTATCAAAAAGATGATTTAAGTGAAATAGGAACTCTTAAAAACCTCTCTCCTAATTTTCCTTTTTGGGATGAAAAAGGAGAAAATTTTTCTCAAAGCCAAATCAATACTTTTATAGAAAAAGATAATCTAGCACCCTATTTTAATAAATACGATGTTTATTTTAATTCTTCATTATGCCTTACTTTTAATCTTAATGATGAAAATTTAAATTATCTAATAAAAAATTATGAAGATAGGCTTAATTATGGTTTTACCCCAAAAACCCAAGAACAACTTCAAAAAGAGTTAAATTTAAGCAAAGATGAAAAAATCATCTTAGAACTTGAAAATATTTTTTTAAGTCTTTGTAAAGGCATAAGTGCTGATTATGCCTTTATGGATTTTTCTTATTTTTTTATAGGGTATGATTATATATTAAATTCTAAAAATAATACTTTAAAATCTTACCCTATTAGTTATGATGAGTTAATTTATAAAAGAAGTTTTAAAGAGTATATTGAAGAATATGCAAATAATTATTTTTTAAATTATTATTCTAAAGAACTTTTAAATGAACTTGAAAATCAAGACTTAAATAACAATAGAATAAAGCATTATCTTAAAAACTATAATAAAATTCCAAAAAATACAGCAGAAGAAAGCATACAAGGTATGCTTTCTAAGCAAAAAAATGTAAATATCAACTTTGTAAATTTTATAGACTATAAAGACTATGTTTACAACAACAAAGAAGATTTTTGGAATTTCTCACTAGAAGAAAACTCTATACTTTGGCAAAAATTTCTAAGCAAGGATATTCTAAAACCTTTTCCTTTAAATTTTGATTGTTCTTTAGAAGAAAAACTTCTTTATGCTAAAGATGAGCAATTAAAAAGCATACTTCAAACCCACAAGGTTTTCTATGGTTAAAAAAAGAAAAATCACTCTTGCTAGAATAGAAGATATTAATATAAGTCCTGATACTTCTTGTATGCATCCTATATTAGAAGATAATACTTTATTATGCATACATGGAGGTAAGGTTAAGTTAAAAGCAAAGAATGCTAAAAGGATAAAATCAGATAATACTCCCATTATGCTTCATAATGAAATACAAGGAGCTAGTATAAGTGGATGTGTAAATCCACCTATAGCAGGAGGACCTTGCACTAAAGTAGCTTTAGTATTGGCTTATACTTATTCCAATCATAAAGTAAATCATAAACATTCTGTTTTACAAATGGGTTTAATAGGAGTAAGTAATAAAGGTTATCCTATACTAGCTATACCTAAGAAAAATAAGATTAAATTTGCTCTAACTAAAATACAAGCTAATCCTCTTGCTAAGATTAAATGGGACAAGATAAAATGGGAAGGGATGGGAGGTAAGCTAAAAGCAGCACAAAGAAGGAAACAAGTAAATAAACAACAAGCATTTTTAAAAGAAGTTCAAGCACAACAAAAAGAAGCTAAAAAAGTTTTAGCAAATATGGAAAAAAAGATACAAAAATTAAATGGCATTGATAAATTAAGCAATAAACAAAAAGGAAATTATGGCGAAGTTAAAATGCATTTGCATTATTTAAATCAAGGCTATAAAAGAATTAGCTTAAACAAAGTTCAAGAACTTGATGATAGAATTCATCAAGGAATTGATGGAATTTATTATAACCCCAATAAAAATCCAAAATATATCATCGCAGAAGCTAAGTTTGGAACAAGCAAGTTAAATAGAAATCAAAAATACAAGCAAATGAGTGATGATTGGATAATAAATAATAAACTAAAGCGACTTAAAGATAATGTAGGAGAAGTAGAAGCTGAAAAAATAGCAAAACTTCTTGAAAAAAATAGCAATGAAGTCAGAAAAGATTTATTTCATGTTGATAAACAAGGTAATGTGAATATTAAAGAATTAGATAAAAATGCAAAAACTAAAAACTTAATAGAAAGGATAGAAAATGGTAAGGGATACTAGCAAAGATGAAGCGTATTTTACTAAAGAAATAATAGAAAGTGAAGAATCTATTAAAAGATCCGAAAAAATATTTTTAGAACTTCCTTTTGGAGATAGACAAACTTGTATTTTTTGTATAGAAGATAGAAAAAAATGTATTGCTTTAGATAAATACTCTCGTGGTGATGATATAAACATAGTTAAAAAAGATTTAGAAGCACTTATGCTATTAAAAGAAAAAAATCGTTTAGAAACAGGATTTCGGTGTGGTAGTTATGGTGCAAATGCTATTGAGCTTTGCGTTAGAGTATTATTAGATATGGATACTACTTGTTTGTTAAAATTAATAGAAGAAGATGAGAGAAAAAGAAGGGACATACTCAATAGAGATTGGTTTTTACATTTTATAGGTTCTAAGGGTAAGAATTTAAATTTAGAACGCAAATGTGTTTGCAAAGAACATGAACTGATTAAAGATTTTATAGCCACACAAGATATTGAGTTTTTACATAAATATATGAAAAAACATACAAGGTTAAGGGATCCTTTAGATACCTGGGATCTTGAAGGTGCTACAATTGTAAAACTAATGAATTTGGATAAAGAAGAATTTAAACAGTATAAATACTTTCCTTGTGATTTAATATAAAAATTTTTGGTTATAATGCTATTTTAACACAAGGATATTTTATGGAAGATTTAAACTTTTTGCAAAAACGTTGGGAAGAAGCTTATGAAGCTATGCCTAAACTTTATGAAATACCAAATGGAGCAATAATAAATTTTACCCTTAGTGAAGATACAGACACTATTTTATTTAAAGAACCTTGGGAAAATTTCAAACTAGATAATGAAGATGAGGAAGCAGAATGGAGACTAAGTTTTTTCAGCATTAGTGAAGATAGGCCTTTAGGATATTTAGGGTATAAAGAAGCTTTAGAAAAATTACAAGAATTTTCTTTAATACAATCAGAAGAAAGGGTTTTGATTAGAGCCATGAGTTTAGAAGAGCTTAAAAAATTAGGATTACACGAGCTATGATACCCCCTCAACCCATATTTTTAAATAAACTTATACAGTTTTTATCTAGTGAAAATTTAAATCTAAATAATTTTAAAAAAGATATAGAAAACATAATCCCTAAAAAAGACTTACAATTTTTACTAGATTTAAACACAAAAATCATGGGTATTGCGAAAATAATTATTCAAGATCAAAAAGAAATTAATATACTACTACCACAACCTAATAAAGAACATAAATTACAATATACACCTACAAAATTAGAAATCAAAAAAGATTTTGAAATTGAACTTGATAGCTTGGAAAATTGCAATAACAAGCAATTATTAGATATCATTAAACAAGAATATCCAAACAACACAGTCAAAGAGTTAACCATTAACCTATCAAAGGAAAAAATAAAAATACTTTTCATTATCAGCGAGGTGCCAAAATTTTTAAAATCCACATATAAAGAATGCGATTTTAAAGATTATGGCTTAATGAGTTATATCGAATTTGATAAAATTTTTAATCTCAAAGTCGATGATTTTAGATATTTTACACTTATTACACCCTTTGGAGCAAAAAAAATACAATTGTATTGGATAAATGAGTATGAAAATTTTCAAGAAACACTCAATTATATTTCAATCCCAACACCCCAATAAACTCCTATACCAAAAAACAAAGGTTTTTTAATGAGTACAAACAACTCTTATCTTAACTTAAAAATTAACAAACTTGATTTTAAAATCACAAAAGCCATTATAAAAGAAAGCTTAGATCAGATCTTCTTATGTGAATGTGAAGGTTTTTATGAAAATATCCATGATGATATTTTTAGTAGTAATAATGAATTTGATCCTAGTATGCTTATTGATAAAGAAGCTTCGCTTATAATTAAAAATCCTTATGAAAACAAAAAATTAGATTTTTCAACTAATATTGATATGATTTATAAGGGAGTAATATCTTATGTTGAATACTTAGGCATTAATCAAAACAGTGCAAATAATATCGCAAAAGAAAATTTTAAACAATTAAACCATAAACATTTTTTTAAGTTTAACTTGCATTCTCCTTTAATAAGACTTGATTTTAATAAAGCAAATCGTATTTATACACATACAAATATAATAGAAGCAATCAAGCAAACTCTAGCTTATTATAACACCAAGCTAAATAAAAACATTGATTTTTCTAATATTCATCATACATATGAGACTAAAGAATTGATTTCTCAATACAATGAAAGTGATTTAGAATTTATCACAAGATTAGCACACCATCATGGCATTTATTTTTATGAAGATAAAGATAATATCTATTTTTATGATTTTTACACTCATAAGGGTAAAATTAAAAATATAACATTTAACCCTAACATCAACAACCATCTTAATGAAGCTTGTATTTATGCACTCAATAAAGAAAAACAAATACAGACCAATGCTTTTACTCACTCTAGTAATAACTCCAAACAACCTTTAAGTTTATATTCCTTAAGCACTAAAGAACAAAACGCTAATACACACTATAATGAGCATTATTATGAAAGCGAGTATTCTTTTACGCAAGATATCAATTTAAAACAATCCCCTGCCCTAAAAGAAAAAAGAAATACTATGCTTAATAATATACTAAAAGCAAAAAGCAATATTTATCATCTTAGTTTAAATGAAAGTATTAAAATTAATATTCAAAAAGAAAATACTCAAGAATATACCATCATAGCCAAAGAACAAATTTTAATTGATGATGCTATTTTAGCCAATACTATCAACACCAATGATAATTTAAATATCAAGGACTTAAATCTAAGTAAATCTTATACAAACAACCTAACCCTACTTCCATCTTTTTTAACCTTTACACCTAGTTTTAAATCCAAACCAAAACCTCCAATTAATACCATAGGTATAGTAATAGGAGAAGATTCTAATATAGAAAATCAAAGAAACACCATATATACAGATGAATATGGAAGAGTAAAAGTAAGGATTAATCTTTATGCTAATCAAGAAGAATTAGATAATAAAGCAAACATGTATCATCATAGTCCATTCTTAAGAGTAGCTAGTAATGTAGCAAGCAATCATTCAGGTTTTTATCATACACCAAGAATAGGAGATGAAGTTATTATTTCATTTTTAGATGATGATATAGACAAACCTTTTATCAGTGGGAGTTTGTATAATGGGGTGAACGATCCTCTTGTTGCACTACCACATCATGATCATAAAACCTCCATTAGCTCTAAAACTATAGGAGTGTATGAACAAGGATACAACGAACTAACTTTGTCTAATATAAAAAATAAAGAGCAAATCTACTTAAAAGCAGAAAGAGACTACGATGAATTAGTTCAACATAACTTTACCCAAAAAATTTTAAATGACAAAGATTCTACAGTAGATGGCATTTATAACGAAAGAATTAAAAAAGTCCATACACAAACCATAGATTTAGCTAAAAGTGTCAATGTTGGTACTGAATATCTGATAAATGTAGGTTTATCTAAAGATACTATAGTGGGTCTATCTAATACTTTAAATATAGGAGTGGATAACAAACTAAGGGTAGCTAAAAATTCGAGTGAATACATAGGAGAAAACAAAGACACTGAAATAGGCGCAAATAAAAACACCACTATACATAAAGACGAAACTAAAAATGTCAAAGGTAATAAAAAAGAGATTATTGAAGGTCATTACAATATAAGCACGAGTAACAAAATGCAAGTCTTGAGTGAAAAAGAAATGGATTATAAAAGTAAAGATAATATACTTTTTACAAGCAATGAATCCATAGGATTTGAAAGCAATAAAAATACGAGTATGGTAGCTGATAATATAACTACTTATGCAAAAACAACTCATTATTTAAAGGCCGATAGTGAAGCAACTATACAAGTAGGAGAAACATTTATCAACGCCAAACCCAATTGCGTCATCATTAAAGCAGGTGGGGTGGAAGTAGTGATAGATTCTAAGGGTCTTATTGTTAAAGGCGGGGAAATTAAAGCAGAGTAATAATATAGTTAAATTTTATTTGAAAATAAATACTATATTTTAAAGATTTTAGAATGCCAAATATTAGCAATACAATAAATAACATAAAAATTATCATTATTATTTTTATAGAAAATTTTATAAGCTATTTTAAAACATTAAGGAATATAAATGAAAAAACCTTTTTATAAACTTAAAAGATTTTATATACTTTGCATTATATTGATCGTAATACTTGCTGTGCTTGCAAAATTACTTTATTCTCCTTTATATACGATTTATTGGGGAATGTATCATTTTCCTAAAAAAGAACAAGAATTTAGAATTTTTGAAAAAATGACTTTAAATCCAAGTCCTAAAGATATGATTAAAATTGTAGATGATTATCAGCCTAAACTAGAAGACTTTAAAGATTTAAATGCAAAAATGCAAAAGGCTATTTTTGATTTTAAGGTGGCTAAATTTTTTGGATTTGAGGATAGGTATTACCAAGCTTCTCTTCAAAATTATGCTAGAGTATTTCTTTCAGTGATAAGAAAAGAGCAAACCTATTTTAATTATCTTAATTTCATAAGCAATTTAAACTCAAATGAAAAACAAAAATACCTAAACTTAAGAGCCTCTACTAAAGATTTAGAAAAACAAATTTTTGAAGAAAAACTTAAATTTATAAAGCACTATGAAGAATTTTATGATTATTTAGATAGTATAGGCTATTTGGATAAGGGTTCTTGGTATAAAGGTTTGGCAAATATGATTAAAATTTTGTTATATGGTTTTTTTCTAAATTTAAATTCTGAAATATGTTTTTTTATAGATAGAAACCTAATGTTTGAAAAAATGAAAATAAGTTATAAAGTATTTAATAATTTAGATTTAAATATTTCAACAAAACTTCCCGATGGATTAACAGAGGAAAATTGGAAATATCTACATAAAGAATTTTCAATTCAACAAAGACAATGGATAAATACAACCCAAAAGGCCTTAGATGAATGCAAATGAAAATAATACTAGTGTTAATAATGAAAACAATACTACTATTAACATTAAAGAAAGTATAAAAGAAGCCTTAAGAGAAGGACAAGAAATTGTAGAGAATAGTAGAGAAGTCAATGGATTGTTTAATAATAGTGTAAATATATCCGACAAAACAATATCTTTCTCCCCCAACTCTCCCACTAAAGAAACCCTACAACCTTATATTCAAAAAGTTCAAGTTATTACAGAGAAAGTGGACAACAAACTAAAAATTACTGAATATACCTTAGAGTATATTAACAATGGTGATATAACTAAAGTTTTAGTAAAACTAGGAGAAGAAGTTATACAAGATTTTGTTTTAAAAAAAGGCTTAGATATTTCTAAAGAAATAGCACTTATCTTGTCTAGAGGAAAAATTATTTTTGGTATAATTATTTTTGCTGGAGGAAGTGTTATATCTTACTATTTTTCTGAAAACATTAAAGAATTAACAAAAAAACTGCTAATAAACACTCAAGATTTGCTTAATAAAATCGAAGATAAAATTAAACCTCCTGTTGTATGCCCTAATAATTCTATAACACCTAATGGTCAATGCATTGATCATCCAAATGATTTTTTTCAAAAACTAATCAATCCTTTTTCCCTCTTCACTCCACGCCCCTACCCTAACTATTCAAAACAATACAAACTTGCCCTAGCAAAGAAAAAAGAACTTATAACTAAAACAAGTATAGCTTCTACAACTTACAATTTTATAGACGAAGAATATTTAAAAAACATACAAGATTTAAAAGAACAAGAAAAAATCATTGAACAAGAAGAACAAAAATATCAATTGGATTTAAAACTTTATAAAGAAGACAATAAAATAAAAAATGAAATTTTTAATTCTTTATTTAAGTCTTTAAATGAAAAGCTAAGCTTTCAATTAAAACAAGAAAAAAATACTTTTTTAAATTCCAATCAAAGCTTAAGTATTATTGCTAATAAACAATACCTACTAAAGACTTTAAACTTGCAAGATATCAACAACATCAACATCGATTCAAAACCCTATCTATTAAAAGCTTTATATTTTTGTGAAGATTATGTTTTATATGATAAAGATAAGCAAGCTTTATTTGATGAAAACACAATAAAAGAATTAGAATTTAACTCTAGCTTTTATACTATCTTTATCTCTCATAAAAACAAACTAAATGATACTTATTTAAATGCAAGAAAAGAACTTTATAAAAGTATTGATGAATTTAAAAGACTTGGTTTTAAAGATTTAGAACATGCTTATCAAACTTATATGAGTTCTTTTACTATCAATGAAGAATTAAATAGCAAAGATAAAACAATCAATAAAAACGAAAATAAAGAAATAAATAAAAACTTAAATCAAAAAAGTAATATAAAAGAAAGTATAAATTTCAAAGAACTTTCTTTAAATTCAAATCAAGAAAACAATACAAAAGAAAGTATAGATACTATAATAAAAAACACAAATTTTAACAATGAAACTTCTTTAAAAATAAAACAAAGCAATATCATTATAGATGATATAAAAGAAGATTTTAAGATTGTATCTAATAATGCTACAATAAATAATACTAACTTTAAAGGTAAAAAAATTGCTTAAAATATCAAAAAGAATTTTTATTATATTAGCTTTTATCCTAGCTATTGGTATTTATGAATTGATCCAAGAAGCTTTACAATTTAAAGAAGCTAATGAAAATAAAGCAAGAGAAAATCTTAGTGCTTTAATCAAATGGAGTGAAAACGAAGGCAAGGAAGAATTAGAATATGCTAAGAATTTAAGCAAAGAAAACTATAATCAAGAAAAAGTTACACAAATGATTATTAAAAATCTTAAGATGATACAAGCTAGTATTGAAGATATAAGAATTTTAACCTCTTACTATCCCACAGATGAAGATGTTGAGCTTATGAGACAAGCTGGGCATGTTACAACAAATTCAAATACTGATATTATACTTTATCTTTTATACAATGAAAGAAATATCACAAATCATAAAACTTATTTTTTATTTGATAAGGAAAGATTTAAAGTTTTTGAAGATTTTTTATTTTTTCTAAATACTCGTTTAGAAGAGGATTTTTTGCAAAAAAATATTCATAAGTTTGATAGCTTTGATGTAGTTAGAATCGGAACGTATGTTAGCGACCTAATTGGCTATAATAGTGGATTTACTAGTATGTATTTGAGTGAATTTTTACAAGATTATATTTGTGATTTAAATACCCCTAAAACTATAACAATTTTAAATGGTATGAGTCAAATTAACATTGCTACTGACAAAGTTTTATTGTTTTTAAATAAAGAATTAAAAATACACACTGATAGTCATTTAAAAATGCAATTAGAAAAGGCAATCTATAATTTTAAGAAACTCAAACTCGGTCAAAAACAAACTAATAAACTTAAATCCATACAATCTAAACTAAAAGAATGCACAAATGAATGAGATAGAACTTAACACTCAAAATAAAACCTTAAACGAAACAGAAAAAGACACAAAAACTATTTTTAAAACATCAAGGAATATAAATGAAAAAACCTTTTTATAAACTTAAAAGATTTTATATACTTTGCATTATATTGATCATAATACTTGCTGTACTTGCAAAATTACTTCACTCTCCTTTATATACGATTTATTGGGGAATGTATCATTTTCCTAAAAAAGAACAAGAATTTAGAAATTTTGAAAAAATGACTTTAAATCCAAGTCCTAAAGATATGATTAAAATTGTAGATGATTATCAACCCAAACTAGAAGACTTTAAAGATTTAAATGCAAAAATGCAAAAGGCTATTTTTGATTTTAAGGTGGCTAAATTCTTTGGATTTGAGGATAGGTACTTTGAAATTTCTCTTAAAAGCTATATTGGTCTTTTCATTTTTCTACATGGCAAAGAACATACTTATTTTAATTATCTTAATTTCATAAGCGATTTAAACTCAAATGAAAAACAAAAATACCTAAACTTAAGAGCCTCTACTAAAGATTTAGAAAAACAAATTTTTAAAGAAAAACTTAATTTTATAAAACACTATGAAGAATTTTATGATTATTTAGATAGTATAGGCTATTTGGATAAGGGAGCTTGGTATAAAACTATGGCAATCTATCCAAAAATAACAATTCGAGGTCTTCTTTTATTTCATAACAATCAATTGTGTTCTTCTAAGGATACAAATTTCATATTTCAAAACATGAAAGAAAACTATAATATATTTAATAATTTAGATCCTGATGGCTCAAAACTTTTCGACAAGACATTAAAAGAAAATTTTAGGAATTATCGTAAGGATATATTACCTTTTATAGAAGATACAATAAACAAAATCCAAAAGGCCTTAGATGAATGCAAATGAAATTAATACTAGTGTTCATAATGAAAACAATACCACTATTAATATTGAAGAAAATATAAAAGAAGCTCTAAGAGAAGGACAAGAGGTTATAGAAAGTGGTAGAGAAGGAATAGGAAAAGCAAGTAATACTTTCGATTTTTTTAGCAGTGGCTTCAACCTTTCCCCCAACTCTCCCACTAAAGAAACCCTACAACCTTATATTCAAAAAGTTCAAGTTATTACAGAGAAAGTGGATAACAAACTAAAAATTACTGAATATACCTTAGAGTATATTAACAATGGTGACATAACTAAAGTTTTAGTAAAACTAGGAGAAGAAGTTATACAAGATTTTGTTTTAAAAAAAGGCTTAGATATTTCTAAAGAAATAGCACTTATCTTGTCTAGAGGAAAAATTATTTTTGGTATAATTATTTTTGCTGGAGGAAGTGTTATATCTTACTATTTTTCTGAAAACATTAAAGAATTAACAAAAAAACTACTAATAAATACTCAAGATTTGCTTAATAAAATCGGAGATAAAATTAAACCTCCTGTTGTATGCCCTAGTAATTCTATAACACCTAATGGTCAATGTATTGATCATCCAAATGATTTTTTTCAAAAACTAATCAATCCTTTCTCCCTCTTCACTCCACGCCCCTACCCTAGCTATTCAAAACAATACAAACTTGCCCTAGCAAAGAAAAAAGAACTTATAACTAAAACAAGTATAGCTTCTACAACTTACAATTTTATAGACGAAGAATATTTAAAAAACATACAAGATTTAAAAGAACAAGAAAAAATCATTGAACAAGAAGAACAAAAATATCAATTGGATTTAAAACTTTATAAAGAAGACAATAAAATAAAAAATGAAATTTTTAATTCTTTATTTAAGTCTTTAAATGAAAAGCTAAGCTTTCAATTAAAACAAGAAAAAAATACTTTTTTAAATTCCAATCAAAGCTTAAGTATTATTGCTAATAAACAATACCTACTAAAGACTTTAAACTTGCAAGATATCAACAACATCAACATCGATTCAAAACCCTATCTATTAAAAGCTTTATATTTTTGTGAAGATTATGTTTTATATGATAAAGATAAGCAAGCTTTATTTGATGAAAACACAATAAAAGAATTAGAATTTAACTCTAGCTTTTATACTATCTTTATCTCTCATAAAAACAAACTAAATGATACTTATTTAAATGCAAGAAAAGAACTTTATAAAAGTATTGATGAATTTAAAAGACTTGGTTTTAAAGATTTAGAACATGCTTATCAAACTTATATGAGTTCTTTTACTATCAATGAAGAATTAAATAGCAAAGATAAAACAATCAATAAAAACGAAAATAAAGAAATAAATAAAAACTTAAATCAAAAAAGTAATATAAAAGAAAGTATAAATTTCAAAGAACTTTCTTTAAATTCAAATCAAGAAAACAATACAAAAGAAAGTATAGATACTATAATAAAAAACACAAATTTTAACAATGAAACTTCTTTAAAAATAAAACAAAGCAATATCATTATAGATGATATAAAAGAAGATTTTAAGATTGTATCTAATAATGCTACAATAAATAATACTAACTTTAAAGGTAAAAAAATTGCTTAAAATATCAAAAAGAATTTTTATTATATTAGCTTTTATCCTAGCTATTGGTATTTATGAATTGATCCAAGAAGCTTTACAATTTAAAGAAGCTAATGAAAATAAAGCAAGAGAAAATCTTAGTGCTTTAATCAAATGGAGTGAAAACGAAGGCAAGGAAGAATTAGAATATGCTAAGAATTTAAGCAAAGAAAACTATAATCAAGAAAAAGTTACACAAATGATTATTAAAAATCTTAAGATGATACAAGCTAGTATTGAAGATATAAGAATTTTAACCTCTTACTATCCCACAGATGAAGATGTTGAGCTTATGAGACAAGCTGGGCATGTTACAACAAATTCAAATACTGATATTATACTTTATCTTTTATACAATGAAAGAAATATCACAAATCATAAAACTTATTTTTTATTTGATAAGGAAAGATTTAAAGTTTTTGAAGATTTTTTATTTTTTCTAAATACTCGTTTAGAAGAGGATTTTTTGCAAAAAAATATTCATAAGTTTGATAGCTTTGATGTAGTTAGAATCGGAACGTATGTTAGCGACCTAATTGGCTATAATAGTGGATTTACTAGTATGTATTTGAGTGAATTTTTACAAGATTATATTTGTGATTTAAATACCCCTAAAACTATAACAATTTTAAATGGTATGAGTCAAATTAACATTGCTACTGACAAAGTTTTATTGTTTTTAAATAAAGAATTAAAAATACACACTGATAGTCATTTAAAAATGCAATTAGAAAAGGCAATCTATAATTTTAAGAAACTCAAACTCGGTCAAAAACAAACTAATAAACTTAAATCCATACAATCTAAACTAAAAGAATGCACAAATGAATGAGATAGAACTTAACACTCAAAATAAAACCTTAAACGAAACAGAAAAAGACACAAAAACTATTTTTAAAACATCAAGGAATATAAATGAAAAAACCTTTTTATAAACTTAAAAGATTTTATATACCTTGTGGTTTACTTATAGCTTTGATTATTTTTATAAGCTTAGCTTATCGCCCTTTAGAGCTTATCTTTTGGGATAAGTATAATCATGAAAAAGAATATCAAAATGCTAAAGATATATACAAACTATTTAAGAGCAACGAAGAAGAATTTAAAAAAGTTTTTGTAGAACAAAACTTAAATCAAGAATTAAAACTTAATCAAAAAGAATTATTAAATTATATGCATAATTTTAAAAAAGATTTTAAATTTATGCAAATTTTAGGTTTAGACAATGCTTATTTGGTAGCTCTTAAAAATAAGGATGTATTATTTGGTTTGCAAATGCAAAATAATCTTAATTATTTTTATTTTATTTCCAATAGCACTGATTTAAAAGAAATTAATAATTATTTAAATGTTGTGGATGAGTTTCTTGTCTTTATGAGTGAAATTGAAAAATTACCATCTAAGTATAATCCAGGTAAAATAATGTTTGAAATTAATTTTATGACTTATAATATCTTGTTTTTTGGTTTTACTTTAGATATAAATCTTATGTGTTCTATACCTCAAAAAGAACAGTTATTAGAAAATATGATTAATTCTTATAAAAAAATGAATTTATTTCATGATGCAGATTTAAAATTTCAAGATCAAGAATTATACGAAACAATATATGTAACAAAAAAACTTAATTATTTCATAAATTTTGCTAAAGGAAGATTAAATGCATGCGGAAAATAATTTAAGTCCTGAAGATAGACAAGGTATAGAAAATGCTGTGCTTGCTAAAAAAGATATAATACCAGATTGGATAGCAAATTTTAATAGACAAGATATAGAAGACATACAAGATAAAACTCAATATTTGCGGGATACTGTAGATAGATTAAAAAACACCGTAAATTCCTACTCCAAGCAATATCCTACTTTAGAACCAATAGCAAGAAAAATAAGAATAATAACCAAACCAACAGAAAACACTTTAAAAATTATGGATTATTCTTTAGAATATGTCCTTAATGGCGAAAGGTCGGTAGTTATTAAAGCTATAGCTGAAGGGGTTGAAACTATTGTTTATACAGTTGGTATTTCTGCGACTGCAATTGCAGCTGGAATTGTGAGTTTGGTTGGTATATTATGTCCAGATTCAGCACCTTTGGTAGCATTTGGTGCCTTTGTGATATTCACTAAAGGGGAGGAGCTGAGTTACTATATATCACAAAAAGCTAAAGAAATAATAATAAATTTTTTAAATCCAAAAATACAATATTTTCCACAAACTATCCATCTAGGCAATGGACAATATTATAAAAATGATAAAAATATAGATGAAATATTCAACAATATATACGAAGTCCTTGGTTTCTCCCTCTTCACTCCACGCCCCTACCCTAGCTATTCAAAACAATACAAACTTGCCCTAGCAAAGAAAAAAGAACTTATAACTAAAACAAGTATAGCTTCTACAACTTACAATTTTATAGACGAAGAATATTTAAAAAACATACAAGATTTAAAAGAACAAGAAAAAATCATTGAACAAGAAGAACAAAAATATCAATTGGATTTAAAACTTTATAAAGAAGACAATAAAATAAAAAATGAAATTTTTAATTCTTTATTTAAGTCTTTAAATGAAAAGCTAAGCTTTCAATTAAAACAAGAAAAAAATACTTTTTTAAATTCCAATCAAAGCTTAAGTATTATTGCTAATAAACAATACCTACTAAAGACTTTAAACTTGCAAGATATCAACAACATCAACATCGATTCAAAACCCTATCTATTAAAAGCTTTATATTTTTGTGAAGATTATGTTTTATATGATAAAGATAAGCAAGCTTTATTTGATGAAAACACAATAAAAGAATTAGAATTTAACTCTAGCTTTTATACTATCTTTATCTCTCATAAAAACAAACTAAATGATACTTACTTAAATACAAGAAAAGAACTTTATAAAAGTATTGATGAATTTAAAAGACTTGGTTTTAAAGATTTAGAACATGCTTATCAAACTTATATGAGTTCTTTTACTATCAATGAAGAATTAAATAACAAAGATAAAACAATCAATAAAAACGAAAATAAAGAAATAAATAAAAACTTAAATCAAGAAAGTGATACAAAAGAAGATTTTAAGATTGTATCTTATCACCTTAAAAACCTAAGCCACTTCATCTTAGAAAACAAAGATAAAAATAAAAAGCTTATATTTTTTGACAATGCTTCATCTATGTCAAATCTTTTACATCTTTATGAGAACAATTGTGATATATTTGTTAAAGATGAGTCATTAATAGATATAGCTTTATTAGAACAAAACTATAATCTAGATTTTAATAAACTAAAAACAAGAGTATTTTTTTATGAAAAACTTCTTTTAGGCGCAAAGGAAGATGAAATTTTTTCTTTCAATGATGAAAAAATAAATTATTATCTTAAATATGATGAGAATAATTTATATGCTTTCAAAGATTTAAACATTACTTATGATTATTATCATTGTAAGATTAAGAACTATGTTTTAGCTAAAAATAGTTTAAATATAAAATTAGAACCTAAAAAGATAAGCAAGCACTATGCTTATGATGATTTAAACCATCAAGATCTAAATTTAACCCACAATAACACTAGCATTATAAACAACACTGCCACTTCAAATTACATCAGCCTTATCATACAAGATGAACATGGCAAGGCTATTGATAATGCTAGCATTAGTATAAAAGGGTATGATCATGAAAAACTAATCAAGCAAAGCGTATTAAAGTTAAAAACTAATAAAGAAGGCAAGATAAGATTTGATAGAGAAAAAGACTTCAGTAATTGTTATAGTTTTAAAGTTAGATTAGAAGATAACAAAGCTTATTTAGCCAAACCCTTACAAGATAGCAAAAGAATATTTAATAATTATACCAATCATAAAATAGGACTTATACTTAGATTTAAAAATAAAGATTATTTTAAATATGATGGTTTTTATTTATATCATTTTAAAGGAAAAGATTTAATAGCTTCTTATATGGCAAGAAGTGGAGTAGCTAAAGCTGATAATTTAAAACCGTCAAATAAACAAATTGCTTTTAGTTTTTATCAAGATATAAAAGATAAAACTACTAAGAAAAAAGCATATTTTTACTATGATGATGAAAGTATTAAAGATAAATTTGGAAGCTTACCTGAAGGAAAGTATTATTTTAAAATCAATGAGATTCATTACAACAAACAACCTGATTTTTTAAAAGATTATCCTTTTAGCATAGGCAAGACTTGGGGAAAGTATTGTGTTAGATTATACACAGATAAAGAATGCTCTAAAAGTTTTAAAGAAATAGAAATTTCAAATCCAAATGATGAAAAAGAAAAAAGCAAGAATAAAGAAAGTATAAGTAAGGGGGATTTGTATCTTTATAACATTAATGAAAAGGGAGAATTTGGTAGCAATGGCAGTATAGGAATACTTAATGGGGTATTGTTTGAAAACTTACTAAAGTATTTAGGTTATGTTGTAAATGAAGAAGAATTGCTTTGCGAATTAGAAGTTCAATATCCTCAAAAACCAAACAATAAAATTGTATTTGCAAGTGATAATATAAACCCAAATACCTCATTCGCACCGGGGACTTATATAAGCTTACAACTAGAAAAAGAAAGCGATGAAAAGCTAAAATGGGCTTTTGTAGAATGTGAAAGCAAAGAAAAATTAAATTTATTATTGCATGATTGTAACGGCTATGTTGATGAAAAAAACCTTAAAGTGTTATTTGAAAATGATGATTTGATTTATAATGAAAGCTATGAAGATAATGTTTTATCTTTTTGCTTACCTATAAATAGAAGCAATGAGCCTAAAGAAGATATGCAAGATTATAAATATTATATAGTTGTATTTGCTTATAGCAGTGAAAAAACTATACCTAATTTAGAAGATCATTATATCATTATAGATATGAGCTTTAGAGTTGGAGTTGGAGATGATGATAGTGTAAGAGAGGGGGTATTGAGAGAAAGTATTAAGAATGCAAACGAAAACAATTCAACAAAAGACATTATTTATACAAACTGCATTTTTAGCGTATCAAAAGCTATAGAGTTTTTAATAGCCTGCAATAGATTAAAAAAAAATAATAAAATAGATAACAATATTTTTTTTAAAACTTACCCTCAACTTGCCGGAAAAATCGCTTATATTTATTATAGGTTTGATTTGGCAAATGAAAAATTTATAAAAAGTGTAAAAGATGGAGATGAATACTTAAAAGAAAGAGAGAAATTTTATATAACTGCTTCAGAAATTTACAATCAAAATCCTATTTATAGACTTACCTTTGAAAAAAACATCCAAAATGAAGATGTTGATATAGAAATTATAAAAGATTTTTTAAAAAACTTTGCCAAAAGATTAAATATAAACGAAAAAGATCTACCTATAATTACAAATAATCCTAATAAAGGAAATTCTGGAGATTATGATTTTACAACTAATATTTTGAGTTTAAACACAAGAGCACATTATATTGATTTCATTGATACTATCATACATGAATTTAGACATTTTTATATTTGTCGCATAAACATCAACCCCAATAATAGCTTAGAAAGGTTGCTTTTTTTAAATACAATGGAATTATATATACAATGGAATCATTATAATATTTTTAATGCCTATAGTAAAAAATGTTTGCCTTTTGATAGTGCTGAACATGGAACACATAAATGTTTTATAAATAAAACTTACTATGAAAGCAGAAAAAAGATTGTAATTACAAAAGGCAAAAAAAAGGATTTAACAGCTTCTCCTTTGTATTTTATACAACCAAGTGAAAGAGATACTAAGATTATTGCTGGAAAATTTAGAGAAAAAACAGGGATAATACAATGAATAACAACATAGGGCCATTACCAAATAAAAAAAAATATAAACATTTTTTACAAACCAGAAAAAATTCACAAGCACTTTATCTAGGTATAAATACCAATATAAAATGTTTTAACAATATATGTCCTAGTGAAAAACAAGATTGGTTTATTGAATACTTGTTGGATAACAAACTTGATGAATTTTACAATCCCAAATTTGGTATTTATTTAGGTAAAATCATTTTTAACAAAAAAGGCAATAAACTTATCCCAGAATACATACCTACAAGTATTGAAAATTTAGAAGAAGAGATTATAAAAATCAAAAATCCTCTATGGATAGCTGAAAAAAATGGTGACTATGTCGAACCCAAAATCACCTCTACAACAGAAGGACAAAGCTACCGTATAACAAGCCCAAAAAACCTAGAATATCAATGTAAAATAGAAAAAAATACAACCGTACTAAACCAAGAACAAATCTTATCTTATGTAAATGAAATTCATAGTGAAAATGTAAAAATAATTCAAGATTATATAGAACAAATTTATAAAGATAATGGTATAAAACCTTATGCATTTGATGATGAACTTTATGAAGAATTAGGTAGCCTAGAAATAATTACCCAAAGACAAGTAGAAGGTTTTAAAAACGATCGCTTAATTAAGAAAAATTCCTTATTGCTTGTTATGTTGGATTATTTAGCTAGACAAGATAGAAAAAACAAAGATTATTTGATTACTTTTGATGATGAGTATTTTTATGATTATTTTGTTTTTAGCTTAGGCGGGTTTATATTGAAACTTTCACAGGGTATGCTTCAAAATGAAATCAATTCTCTTTTTAATCCTGCAGCTTATATAGATGATACAAAAATACATTACAATAAATTAAATGATGAATTAAGCAAAAAATATGAAAAAGAACTATTTAATATGGGATTTGAAAAACGAGGTAATTATTTTGTGGATTATTTTGATTATAATTTTAATTACAATGGGTTTTTTGAGATTAATAAATACAACGGATCATATTATGATGAGCTAAATTTGGCTTCTAGTTTGGATTCACCCAATATTATTTGCTATGATAAAAGCTCCATAAAAAAATGCATACTAAGTCCCTCTACCCTAGGCAAATACTATTTTCAAATAAGTAGATACCACGAAGAAGTTTTCTTTGAACTTTTAAGACCATATTATCCTAATATGAAAAACCTTCCTAAAGGATGGAATAAAGAAATGATCGAAAAAATATAATCTTATAACTTTTTTATATTTTCAATCAAACTACTAACGTTAGAGTCTATTTTGGTATTGTGAGTTTGCAAATCAAAAATAGCAAAAATAAAAAAAATCAAAATACACCCTATAGGCATAATAACTAACGCAAATTTCATAAATCTGCGTTGAAAATATTGCCAAAAATTCTCCTTATTTGCACCGCTATAAGCTTTTTCAAAAGCTGTTTTATCTGTTAAATTTATAAGCGGAGTTAACGCTGATGCTATATTATTACAAAGATAAATAATTTTTTCTTCGACATCCTTTTCATGAGAATACTTTCCCTTATATCCCAAAATCAAACACACGTATATAAATTCTAGAAAATCTTTGTTTTTAGATGGATTAGATAACCAAGAAAGCGCTATATCGTAAAAATTATCGCCACCTAAAGTCTCATCAAACAATCTAACCGTTAAGGTATGATTTGCCCACGAGCTATTAATAAATAAATCATTTTTCATTAAGCTTTCATCTATAAATACACATAAACAATATCTTAATTTTATAATATCTTTTTCATTATATTCTTTAAAAGTACTTAACTTTGAACTCCAAACCAAAATTTCATTTACAAGCTTTTCTTTAAGATTTTCTATATAAACAGCATCTAAAGAATGAACCTTAGATAATCTATAAACAAGCAAAAGAATTTCCAAGCAATTATCAACAACCTTGTTAATCTCTAAACCCTTCAAATCACTTTCTAATAGTAAAGATTTTTCTTTAAATTGCACTTCTTTTTGCATAATACTCCTTAAAATACAGCCCACATTTTTATATCAGGATTTTTAATATTTGTTGTCAAGTATAAGCTAATAACACTCTCATTTTTAAAGTGTTGAAATATTTCATCTTTCTTGTCTATCTTATAATAAATATAGCCATTTAAATATGGTATAGAAGAAGGAATGTTAGAAATTTGCTCTATGTTAATTCCTCGTAATTGTGTTGCTACTATGTTTTTTATTCTACTTTGCGTGTAAATTTTACTTTGGGTTTTAAAATTATACAATAAATACTCATGGTTTACATCTGCATTAACAGCTAAAAATAATTCAGCCTCTTCGATAATCGTAGGGTTATCAAACAACAAATCATAAAACCCATTGCCATTGTCAATCACCTGAGCCATAGTATATTTTGGAGAAGTTATTTTTGCAAACAAAATTCTAAGCTGATTAGTAAGCGGTAAAAATGTATTGGTTAAATTATCATGATTGTATGCTATAAAATCAGTAAAAGAATTTTCAGTACAAAAAGCATTTAGATCACCTTGAAAATCAATTAGTTTTTCATATAAAACTTCAGGATGTATTTTATCCTTATTGATTATATATGAAAAAATCAAATGCCACTTTTTCAAAAGATTAAGCGACAAATAAGTACTAAAATCTAATGTATTTTTAGTTTGATCTATACCTTTAAAAACTTCAGAAAGCACCTCTTTATGCTGTTTAATAGAATGAGAAATCTCCTCTAAAAACGACCTAATATATGAAGATTTGCTTAGATCTAAACAAGTAGGTATAAAATTTTCATCCAAGTCTATTTTTTTATTTAAATCAATACTTTTTATTTTTGCTATTGGAATTTCAAACTCATCTGGAGTTTTACTACCTAAAAATCCCAACTTCAGTCTTAAACTTGCCAAGGTAATATTCATTTTTTCTTGTGAAAAGGTAACATTATTATCTTCAAATTCATCTTCTAAATCAATATGCTTTAAAGCATCATTAGTGCTATCATCATATATCCTTGAAGCCACAACACTTCTTAAGCTAATATATTTTGAATTAGGTATGTTGTTGTGTAAAGAAATATCCGCTATAGAAGACAACCCCATAGGAATTTTTACAACAATAATAGAATTTGCCAAAGAATCATAATTTATTTCTAAAGGCTCTGGAAGATCGTCTTGCTCTGGAGCATTAAAAATGCTACCATCTTTAGCAATTCCTGAAATTCTTTTGAGTGCTATTTTTCCTTGCATTAGCATTTCATTGGAAAATTCTAAATCAATTATCCCATGCAAGTTGTTAAAGATTGAAATTGTTTTAAGATTAATATTTCGTTCAAAATATCGCTCCTGTTGTTCAAAGTGAATTTTATCGATATTAAGCCCATTAAACCAAGCTACTTTTAATTTATCCGCCATTGCAACTTCCTTAGATTAAATATTCCTAATACCATTTTTTGTTATTTCAAATTTTAGTGTTTTTTTGGTTCCAAACCCATTAGCATCATCTGTTTTTGCCCAAATTTTTGTTATTTTTTTGGTTTTATTTGCAAACAAAACCAAAATACCAATATATGGCACCTCTTCATCTACAACTTTAAATGCTATCACATTGTCTCTAGGCGCAATCTGCAATCTAATTGAATCAATTTTATCTTTTCCAAGTACAGCATCTTCTCTAGTGATTAACTCTAAATCACTAGCCTTGATAAATTTATTTATATTTTTTAACTGATATACAATAACAGTCAAAGGAACATCATCATTTCTGTTGTTTAAATTAGAATTTTTTACATTATCAATTTTTACACTAACAACACTAGAACAAGCACTTAAAAACATTCCAATAAACAATATAATTAATTTTTGTCTCATTTTTATCCTTTTTTGAAAGTATCAATAATACTTAATTAAATAACTATTATAATTTTTCTTTTTTTTATTATAATAAAAAAAACTTTCAATAGCGCTTAGGAGATAAAATGATTTTTTGCGATCATTATGAAGAAAATTTAGACAACTTAGAAATCTTCCATTTACTTGAAGAGGAAATGTCAAAATATAAAACACTAAATCATGAAAAAATACAATGGGATAAAGTGTATGAATATTCATTAGATATCCTACAAAACAACTCAATGGATATGAAAATTTTTGCTTATTTTTCTTTATCATGTTTTGCATTAAACAATGAAGAATGTTTTAAAGTATTTTTAGAAATAATAATTTTTACAGAAAAATTATTCCGAGAAAAACCTGAAAACATTAGCAAATTATCCGCGACATTATTAAATCAAAAAAGAAAATATAAACAAATTATCGAAAATTTCATTGGTGATTTTAACAAAACTTCACCAAAATGTTCATATGCCACAGCTAAAAACTTAAACGAATATTTTAAAAAGTTGCACGAAACTTTAAATTGTAGTTTCGCTAATCTTAACTTCAAAGAAGAAATAACTCAAGCCAAGCAACCACCTCTTAAATCTCCAGTAACACAAATAAATATCGATATAAAAAATACAAAGATATCCAACCTTAATGATAGAGAATATAGAAGTTTACTAAACAACCTAGCAATCGAATTACTAAAAAACGACATTGAAAACACTAGTGCTTATTCATTATTTGCAGAGGCAGCCTGGGGAAGATTAAAAACTCTTCCACCGCACTCAGATTTTATTACAAAAGTAAGATATCCTGATAAAAATTTAATAAAAATGTTACTTGATAAAACTACAAATGAATTAGAACAAATAAAATGCTTTATCAACAATCTTTCGCTTAATCCTTTTTGGATAGAAGGATTTAAAATATTTTGTGAATTTTTACAACATCACGAAAAAGAACAACCATTGAAAATTTTAGTTCTATTAACTAGTAATTTTATTCTCAAATTTAATGATATAACTAAATTAAGGTTTGATAACGGTGAATTGATGTGCAAAGAAGATACCTTTAACTATTTTGTAAAACAAAATCAAGATGTCAGCAAAAAAAATATCACTACACCCAACAAAAATAAAAAACAAAAAATAGAACAAATGCTCATTGACATCAACAATGAAAATTACAATAATTCTTTATTTTGCAATATAAATTCCCTAATAGCTATGGCGGAAGTTTTTGAAACCAATAACATGAAAAACAACGCAAAAATTATACATTCACAACTAATCGAATTAATGGAAAAAACTTTATTAAAAGACTATCTAAGCGATGAATATAATCACGCAAAAAACAAAATCAACAAAAAAACATAAACTTAGTTATTCTTTATTTAATTTTATGTATAATTTAAAAAATAAATTTTTAATTCAGAAAAGGAATAAAAATGTCTGATGGATCAAGTGCACCAAAAGAACGCATAAATATAACCTACAAAGCAAAAACAAATGGACAAAACGCGGAAATAGAGCTACCATTAAAACTCATGGTAATGGCTAATCTTACAGGAAAAAATGAGCAAAATTTAGAAGATAGAGAAATTGTCTCTATCAACAAAATAAATTTTAACCAGGTCATGCAAAAACTAAACATCAAAACTCAATTTAATGTCAAAAATACTCTAGGAGGAGGAGCTGAAGAGTTAGATGTTAACCTTAAAATATCCAGTATGAAAGATTTTTCACCTGACAGCATAGCACAACAAGTTCCAGAACTAAATAAACTAATACGCCTTAGAGAAGCCTTAATGGCATTAAAGGGACCTATGGGAAATATCCCGAATTTTAGAAAAGCTGTCTTAGAAGCTCTAAAAAATGAAAAAACCAAAGAACAGTTGCTTTTAGAAATTAAAAAAGAAAATAACGAAGAATAGAAGGAACATAATATGTCAAAAGATAAAGTAATTGATACTCCGATTATTGAAAGTATTATGGAAAAAAGTAAATATGCTAGAAATGATGAAAGTTATAGCATAGCAAAAAGAGGAGTGGCTGAATTTATTTCCGCGATAGTTGAAAGTGATAATGTAGAAGATAAAATCAATAAATTTGCACTTGATGAAATGATCGCTCATATTGATGATTTATTATCAAAACAAATGGATGAAATTTTACATAATGAAGATTTTCAAAAACTAGAATCAACTTGGAGAGGACTTTTCTTTTTAGTTGAAAGAACTGATTTTAATGAAAATATAAAAATCAATCTTTTCGATATTACAAAAGAAGAAGTTTTGGAGGATTTTGAAAATAACCCAGATATTACTCAAAGCGTAGTTTATAAAAATATTTATTCTTCAGAATATGGTCAATTCGGAGGAGAGCCTGTAGGTGCAATAATTGGCGACTATCAACTAAGCACTGCAAGTCCGGATATGACATTTTTAAATAAAATGTCAAGTATAGCAGCCATGAGTCACTCGCCATTTTTAACTTCTTTAGGACCTAAATTCTTTGGTTTAGAAAATTACTCAGAACTAGCTAATATTCAAGACCTACAAAGTCTTCTTGAAGGTCCACAATATACAAGGTGGAGAACTTTTAGAGAAAATGAAGACTCAAAATACACTGGATTAATGGTTACAAGATTTTTGACAAGATCTCCTTACGATAGTGAAGAAAATCCTATAAAAAGCTTTAATTATAAAGAAAACGTACACGCTTCTCACAACCACCTTTTATGGGGAAATTCAGCATATGCCTTTGCAACAAGACTTACAGAAAGTTTTGCGAAGTATAGATGGTGTGGTAGTATCATTGGACCAAAAAGCGGTGGAAGCGTAAAAGATCTTCCTACGTATTTTTATGAAAATTTTGGAAATTTAAAAGCAAAAATTCCTACTGAGGTACTCATTACAGATAGAAGAGAGTATGAGCTTGCAGAGAACGGATTTATAACCTTAACCTTAAGAAGAGATACCAATAATGCTGCATTTTTCTCAGCGAATTCTGCTCTAAAACCTAAAATTTTTCCAAATACACCTGAAGGAAAAGAAGCTGAAACAAACTACCGCTTAGGTACTCAATTGCCTTATGTCTTTTTGATTTCAAGATTAGCGCATTATTTAAAAGTATTACAAAGAGAAGAAATAGGAAGTTGGAAAGAAAGAAGCGATATAGAAAATGGCTTAAATGAATGGGTTAGACAGTACATTTCAGATCAAGAAAATCCACCTGCGGAAGTTAGAAGTAGAAGACCTTTTAGAGGAGCGCAAGTAAAAGTAGATAGTATACCAGGTGAACCTGGCTGGTATAAAATTGGACTAAGCGTTCGCCCGCATTTTAAATACATGGGTGGAAATTTTGAATTATCTTTAGTAGGTAAGCTAGATAAAGAATAACAATGTCTTTATTAGATAAAATTATTCATTCATTAGATGATCAATATAAAAATGTTCCTTTTTATCAAAATGAATTTCAAGAAATAAAAAATAGTATCCAAGTTTTGCTTAATGCAAAACTTGATGATTGTTTAAGTGTTAAAGACTTTGGACTATCCAATATAGAAAATTTAAATTTAAGCTCTACAGAACTTTGCATAAGCATGGCAAAAGAAATACACAAACTAATAAATAAATATGAAAAAAGGATTGTGGTTAATTCTATCACATATAACGACTCTTTAAAACCATGGCAACTTTCATTTTTACTAAGATGCGTTTTTTGCAATGATAGTTTTAAGGAATTTGCAATTGAAATTATATTTAAAAACAATCGCTACTGCGAGGTTGTCTAATGACACAAGATGATGTGTTTTATTATCAAAAAGAGATCGCTTACCTTAACCATACTCGAAAAATTTTTATTGATAAATTTCCTAAGTTAGCTCCATTTTTATCCTACGATAGTAAAGATCCAGACATCGAAAGAATTATTGAAAATTTAGCTATATTAACTTCTAAAATTCATCAAGAATTAGATCAAAATATACCCTACATCGCAGAATCATTAATCAATATTCTTTCTCCAAACTACACTAACATCTTGCCATCTATGTGTATGCAAGAATTTAAATTTAACGAAAATAGCAAACTCAATAAATTAATTATTCCTAAAAACAGTATAGTAAAATCCACACCTATAGAAAAATGCGAGTGTGAATTTAAAACAGTATATGATGTATATTTGTACCCACTAAACATAGAAAATGTATTTTTTGGTAGTGAAAAGCAATACCACACGATGAATATACAACTTAGAGTTAACAAAGAAGATTTAAACATCGCTGATTTGGATTTAGATAAACTGTGTATATACCTTGGAGATGATGTTTATACATCTTCCACACTACTTTTTTATATACACCAACACCTAGAAGAATTCAAAATTATATCCCATGATACAAATGAAGAATTTAAAATAAGTACATACAATATCAAAACCGTAGGTTTAACACCAAATGAAAGTTGTCTATTTTACAATGACTTAGGATTTGAATCTTTTTCTTTGCTAAGAGAATACTTTTTTTTGCCTGAAAAATTTAACTTTATTTCGATACAAGGCTTAGATGTTTTGCATGAGTGCAAAGGTAAACTAATCAGTATTTTTTTTAAATTCAACAAAACACTTCCTAAAAATTGTATTGTAAAAAATGAATTATTCTCACTATCAACAACACCAATCATTAATATTTTTGAAAAAACAGCAGAACCTATCATCAACAATCACTCAAAAAATGGATACAGAATTTTTATCGATAGAACAAATTTAAATGCATATGATATAGTTCAAATAAAACAAGTTAAAGCACATAATAGCGACAGTGGAAGTAGAATTTTAAAAAATTATAAAAATTTTGAACGTTTTGAATTTATGCAAAATAAAACTCAAGATTTTTACTACATTACAAATAAATCAAATTCCAAGCAAGATAGTTTCAAAGAAATATCTTTTTTTTCATCAAACAATACAAATGAAACAATCACAATAGATGTATTATGCTGTAATAAAAATTTACCAACCCATTTAAAAATAGGTGATATTAATCTTATACCTTTTTACAAAGATGCTGTCACAAAAAATGTTACCATTCCAACGCCGATTAAGCAAGTTAAGATCAATGGCGATCTTTTATGGAAATTAGTTTCTATTTTATCATTTAGCTATCAAACTCTTTTAACAAAAACATCTTTTTTTCAAGTTTTAGAAAGTTACAGCTTTCCTGATGATAAAACCTCTGAAGTAGTATGCCAACTACTTACCTCTTCAATTATTAACATTCAGTCAAAACCAAGCTACTTGATTGATGAATATATTACAAAAAAAGGAACTATGAGTATCATAAGTATAGATGATTCTAATTTTTATTCTTTGGGTGAAGTTTACAAGTTAGGATTGATAATTTCGGAATTTTTATCATCTTTTGTAAGCATTAATTCATTTTGTGAATTAAAAATTAAATGTATAAATTCAAAAGTTACTATACACTATCCTTTTAAAAAAGGAATTAAACCTATATTATGAACAATGCAAATTCTTATACCTTTTATAAACTTCTTAAAAAATTATTAAAAGAACATTCTAAAGAAGATATTTTTTTAAGAGTAAATAACGCCCTAATGCATCCTAACAAAGAAATCGAATATGTAAAATTCAGTAAAAATATTAACGATTTTCCCATTGAAATTATGATTAATTTTATGGGTTTGCAAGGCAACACATCGCAACTCCCTTCTTATATACTAGACAAACTCTCTAGGAATGAAGATGGTGGAGATGGGTGGAGTTTATTTTTTGATTTTTTTAATCACTATCTTCTTTGGATTTTTTTTGAAATTATCACCCTTAATAATTATCCAAAAAATTTTGATATTAATTTCAATGATAGGATTTCCAAAATACTATTTTCCATACTAGGTATCAACGATACAAAAATTGCAAAAAGGTACCTACCTTTTGCGCCATTACTGCTAAGCTCAAGGAGACCAAAAAGCTATATAGAAAAAATTTTACAAATCACTTTTAACCTACAAAATCAACTCGGTATTATAGAGAACATACCCCATCAAATTCATATAAGACATACACAACTAAATAAGTTAGGACAAAAAAATCATATTTTAGGAAAAAATTTAATTTTAGGAAAAAAATTTTTATCTTATCAAAATAAAATAGCTATTTATATACAAGATATACATTATGATGAAGCTTTAAAGTATTTTCCAAATGCAAAAAAACACAAAGAACTTAAAGAAAGTATTTTATTCTTAACTAATAATGAATTTTGTGTTGATTTATATCTTAAAATCATTTTCAACGAAAGAATGTTGTTTAATTTAGGAAATCACTCTCATTCTAAATTAGGTTGGGGTAAAATTTTAGGAAAAAAAACAAAAAATTACGAGATAATACACATAAAACTTCATGAATAATTATTGCTTTTATGTATTCTAACAACTAGGCGCTCTTTAGACTAGCAACTCTCATATCATACAAAGCAACCATAATTTAAAATTTATCAAACCTACTACTTCAACCTCACACTCATAATCATACTAGATAAAAAGATACTATCTTTATCAAAGCTTTTTAAGTTGTATTCTAGCTTTAAGTATCTTTTTTTATATATCTTTCATTAAAGTTGAGAGATTATAAGCTTAAACTCTCTAAGATATTTATAAGCTATATATTTACTTAAAGTTTAATAATCTAAGGCAATTGCTTATAATAGAATAAGTATTAATATCATTCAATAAAATTTGATTTTTTCACTTCTTCTTTAATAAAAAATTGATTATTTGTTTCAGCAAAACACATCCTTTAATTTGTAATTTTTATTTCAAATTGATATTTTTTAAGATACAATTTGTAAATAATTTTTCAAATTATAAGTAATTTTACTTAAAAAATCAAGTATTTTTACATAATATGTATTTTTAGGGTTTAAAACATGGAAGAAAAAGAGCAGTTACTTCAAGAAATGATAGATTTTTACAATGTTAAAGATAAATTCGAGTTAGCTGAATACTTAGGACTTTCAAGAGAATCGGCACATAATTGGCCTAGTAGAATAAGTGGAAAACAAATTTTAATTTATGAAAAAGATAAAAAAATTAAAAATTCAAGTAAAAATACTGAAAACAAGACTAAAAACGAAGATATTGTTTTAATTCCATTCTATAAAGATAATTCTGTTTCAGCTGGATTTGGTTCTAAAAATTATGAAGGATCGGTTCAATATATTCCTTTTAACAAGCAGGATTTAAGACTTATGTTTAATATTCAAGGGTTTTTAAAAATAGGTATTATTCCAGTAATAGGAGATAGTATGACACCTACTATCAAAGAAGGTGAAATGATAGTTTTTCAGGATGATGGCTCTATGATTGAAGGTGGAATTTATGTGATAGAATATCAAAGTGAGGTTTTCGTAAAAAGATTGAGAAAACGACCTTTATCTTTAATTAGTGATAATAAAGATTATCCACCTATTATCGTAGAAGAGAACGAAGAGATTAAAATTATAGGCAGAGTAGTTGGAACATATGATTTAAGTTATAGGAGGTTGTAAAATGAAATAAATAAAATTTATTTTAGGTTTAGGATTTTTATTGTTATCCGGATGTGGAAATAATGAATATGACGTAAGCACCAAAGTAGTAGATGTACAAGATGATATTCATAAGGAATATTATAACAAAACTTATTCTAATAATGTGACATTTTATACTAAAATGCAAAAGATTATTGATGAAAATATCAGATTAGGAAATACTATAATTGAAGCATCTGAAGATAATGTTGTAAAAATTAAAATTAATCCTATTCAATTTAAGGAGTGTGTTTTTTATGAAATATGGACAATAAAAAATCCACAAAATATTTCTTATGATATTCCAGCTGAAAGATGTCAAACTACATTTGTTTTGAATGATAATATAGAAAGTTTAAAATATAGTGACCCAAGCTATGTGATGGGAAATTTTAAAAATTTACAAAATGCGGAAAATATTTTGGCTGAAAATGTAATCAAAAAAGAGCTAGCTAAACCATTGCATGCAACAGATGTTAAAAGTTATAGATTTATAAACGGAAAATATCAAATTCTTGATAATGGCAAATATATTTATATTATTCAAACATTTAGTGCAAAAAGTTCTACCTTGGGTAATTATACTAAAAATGCTCATATTGTTTTAACAAATAAAGGAGAAATTGTAAAGGTAAAATTAAATCAAGACAAAGATTTTAATTTGGATTATATTAATTGGAATTCAATTTAAGTTTAAGCTTTATAGAAAAATAAAATCAGCATTTTTGTGTTGTTTTTATTTTTCCGCCGACATTATTTTTATATAAAAGTAAGTTTTAAGATGTTTTTTGCTGAATACAACTTATAAATTTGATTTTTTGCAATATTCACCAACTGCTATACATCTATTTTATCTATTGATTGCTACTAGTTTTTTATTATTCTTTACAAAGCACAAGTTTTATAAATACTTTATCTTTATCATCTCAAAAGACATCACTTGAAATGGTGTTTATTTTAACATACCATATTTTTGCTTACTTCATTTACAGCTTCTAAAACTAGCAAAAACTTCATCTATATTATTATCTCTCCACATTCGTGTTTTATTTTATCAGTATAAACAGAGTATAAAAGCAAATATTTAAGATAGCATAATGTAGAATTATAAATACCAAGATAAAGATGAAAATAAAAGAAAAGCACTCCGCCAAGCCTTGCTAGAATACTGCAAACTTGATACTTTAGCCATGGTAAAAATTTTAAAACATTTAGAAGAGCTTATTAGCTAATCCATAGCTTAAAGCTATGGATTAAAATTAGATTTTTAAAACCTCATATACATATTCAATATTATAATAAAAAAACCAAAATATACTAGCTGTTTATCTCAACCTTTACATTTTTGAGCTATCACATCCATAGCTTCTTGCGAAAGGACAAAATTTGTGTGATAAAGCAAGCAGCTACCCATATCAAGCACTTTTAGCACAAGCTTTTTGTTATTGGCATCTTTTGGGTTATGTCTTGTATTAGCTAGATCATAAATTTCATACACCATATCTTTGCTAAGTTTGTTAATATCAAGCTCTATGATATTTTCTTCAAATTTCATAGGCTCTTGCGTGAATTCTTCTTTATTCTCTTTTTTTGCAAAGCTTTTTCTTTTACTAAAAGATTTTAGCTCATTTTCTTTTGCTTCTTCTAAAGTATAAATTTCATTTAGACTAAAGCTTAAATCATTGTCATTGTTTTTATATCTTAGTAAAAAAGCAAAAGCCTCATCTTTACTTTCTTTGAAAATCGTTTCTACTTTTTCCACCTGAGCTTCAAAAACTATCATATCAAAAGAAGAGTAAAAGTCTAAAATCACAGCCTTAGCATATCTTTTACCACTTTTACTCATCATCGATTTAAAATCCTCAATCTTCCCTACCACCAAAAGCTCGCCCTCGCCTTTGAGTGTTTCAAAATCCATACTTTTAAAATACTCTATGCTTTCTATTTGACTTGCAAATTTATCCAAAGGATGACCTGATACATAAATTCCTAAAATTTCTTTTTCATATCCTAGTTTTTCCATTAGTTCAAATTCTATCTTGCTACCATGAAGCCCCACTTTGATATCTGCGGCTATTTCTTCTTCTCCAAAAAGTGAAGCAGTAGAGTTTCTTTTAACCTCAGCGATTTTCCTACTTGTTTCTGAAATAAGCTCAAGATTATCCACCAAACATTTTCTAGTATAGCCAAACTCATCAAAAGCACCTGATTTAGCTAAATTTTCTATGGTTTTTTTATTGATCTTAGTTGGATCAATCGAACTAATAAAATCATCAAAATCACTAAAGCCCTCTTCCTTGCGAATAGCCATGATATTTTCTATCGCGGGAATCCCCACACTTTTAATCGCTCCAAGCCCATAGATAATAGCTTCAGAACCATCTTCAAGCTTAGTTGCACTAAATTCTCTTTGGGCTTTGTTAATGCTTGGTGGCAAAAGTTTGATGTTCATTCTTTTCATCTCTTCAATGTATTTTGCGACCTTATCTACATTGCTTTCTTCACTTGTTAAAAGCGCAGCCATAAACTCACTTGGGTAATAAGTCTTTAAATACGCTGTTTGAAAGGTTATAAGTGCATAGGCAGCTGAGTGAGATTTATTAAAACCATACTCAGCAAATTTCAAAATAAGCTCAAACAAATCATCAGCCTTTTTCTCATCATAGCCTTGTTTTTTAGCTCCTTCTAGATACTCTGCTTTAAGATTATCCAAAATTTCTCTTTTTTTCTTACCCATAGCACGGCGCACATTATCAGCACCACCCAAAGAAAAACCACCAATTTTTTGCACTATTTGCATAACTTGCTCTTGATAAACTATAACCCCATAAGTATTTTCAAGTATAGGTTTTAAGTCTTCAAAGGCATAAGTTGCAGCCTTTCTACCATGTTTAATATCGATAAAATCATCCACCATTCCACTATCAAGTGGCCCTGGTCTATATAAAGCTAAAACCGCGATTAAATCCTCAAATCTCTCAGGCTTTAATCTAGCATTCAAACTTTGCATACCACCTGATTCTATTTGGAAAATACCCAAGGTATTACCACTTTGTATGGTTTTATAAACCTTAGGATCATTCATATCGATCTTTTCCCAAATCACATCTTTACCATAACGCTTTTTAACTAGCTTAATCGCATTATCAATTACCGTAAGAGTTTTTAAACCTAAAAAGTCAAATTTGATTAAATCTACATCTTCAAGATATTCTTTAGAATACTGTGTTACCAAATGACGCTCATCATTTTTGCTTTGTCTAAAAAGTGGAGCTTTATTCCACAAAGCTTCATTAGATATCACAACTCCGGCCGCATGCATACCTGCATTTCTATTTAAACCCTCTAATGCCTTAGCAAAATCCCAAACTTGACGTCCTTTTGGATGAGAATTTACAAATTCAGCAATTTTTGGCTCTTGCTCATAAGCTTTTTCCAAAGTGATTTTAAGCTCTTCAGGAACTAATTTTGCCAAAGCATCAGCATCAGGTATACTCATGTCACAAACCCTAGCCACATCACGAATCACCCCTTTTGCTAAAAGTTTACCAAAGGTAATGACTTGTGCAACCTTTTCAGCTCCATACTTATCGATCACATAATCAATCACTTCCCCTCTTCTATCTTGACAAAAATCCACATCAATATCAGGCATTGACACACGCTCAGGATTTAAAAATCTCTCAAAAAGAAGATTATAAGGTATAGGATCTAAATCTGTAATTTTCAAACAATACGAAACCAAGCTCCCCGCAGCACTCCCACGCCCTGGTCCCACTGGTATATCTTTTTCCTTAGCCGCAACGATAAAGTCATGAACAATAAGCATATAACCTGAAAATTTCATATTTTTAATAATACTAATTTCTAAATCAAGCCTATCTTTATACTCTTGATGCTTACTCTCATCGATAAATTGAAGTCTTTCTTCTAAGCCTTTTTTGCAAAGATACTCAAAAACTATATCATCATTATCAAAGCTAAATTCTTGATCTTCTTGCGCTAGATTTAAACTATATTTTTTTGCATATTCACGGGTAAATTTAAAATTTGGTGGAGTAGGATCGCCTAGTTTTAATTCTAAATTGCATTTACTAGCTATTTCTTGAGTATTTTCAATAGCTTCTGGAATATCAGCAAAAAGCTCACTCATTTGCTCTGGTGTTTTTACATAAAACTCATGCACCTCATGTCTTAAACGCCCTGGATCATCAAGCTTAACCCCCATAGCTATACACATAAATACTTCATGCGCAGCTGCTCTTTCTTTAAAAGTATAGTGCGTATCATTGGTTGCGATGATTTTTATATCAAGCTCTTTAGCAAGTTTAATGATAGAATCATCAATAAATTTTTGATCATCAATACCATGACGCATAATCTCAAGGTAAAAATCATCTCCAAAAACCTTTTTATACCAAAGTGCAGCTTCTTTTGCACCTTCATAACCTTTTGCACCAAATTTTAAATTTCTTTCATTTTTGGTATTTAAATGCCAATTAACCTCACCTTGCAAACATGCAGAAGAGCAAATTAAACCATCACTATGAGCTTCTAAAAGTTTTTTATTAATTCTTGGGTAATAATACAAACCATGTATATAGCTTTGTGAGCTTAAAAACATTAAATTTTTATAACCAATTTCATTTTTAGCAAATAAACAAATATGAAAACGCTGTCTTGAGCTTTTATCGCTTAAATCATCATGATTATGCAAATACGCTTCAAGTCCTATGATAGGCTTAATCCCTTCAGCTCTCATTGTTTTATAAAAATCAATAGCCCCAAACATATTTCCATGATCAGTCATAGCAACACTAGTTGCACCTTGTGCTTTTAGCGTTTTAGCAAGCTCTTTGAGTTTGTTTGCCCCATCAAGTAAAGAGTATTCAGTATGTAAATGCAAATGTGTAAATTGGCTCATCTTTTCCCTTAAGTTTTTTATTATTATAAAAAAAAACCTTAAATTTAAAACTTACAAGGAGAAAAAATGTATAATAGCTTACTTTCAAAAAAGGAGTAAAAAATGGAAGTGAAAATTTATTATTGTAATCTTTGAAATTACAAACCACAAGCTGCAAGGGTTGCAGAAGAAATACAAAATGAATTCAAAGATGCGCAAATTTCTACCATAGAAAAAGGTGGTGGGCATTTTATAGTAGAAGTAGATGGTAAAATCATTTACTCAAAAAAAGACTTATTTAACTGCGAAGTAGATAGATTTCCTCATGAGGGTGAAATCACTAAGCTTATGAAACAAATGTAAGCTAAACCCTCATTAGTGAGGGTTTATTTTGTTAAAGGAACAAGCATACCTTCATAAAGTTTTTGGTAAATTTCTTCTGAACACAAATGTTTAGTAAGCTCTAAACCAAACAAAATAGCCGTAGCAGGCCCAGCTGCTGTGATGACATTTTTATTAACTACAACTGCCTTGTTTACTCTAACACCTTCAATACCCACTTCACAACCAGGGTAGCAAGAAAACTCACCATCAATTACCCCTGCCTTAGCTAACACCATAGGCGAAGCACAAATAGCAGCTACAATTTTTTTCTTAGCATGCAAATCTTGTATGATTTTTATGATAGCTTGATTGTTTTTTAAATTCATCATACCTTTAAAGCCACCTGCAAGAGCAATTGCATCTAAATTTTCTTGATCAACACTAGCCAAACTTATGTCAGCTTTTATGCAAATTCCATTAGCTCCTTGCACCAAAAGTTCATCATCAAGCGAAGCAATAATTACTTCTAAATTTCCACTAGCTTCTCCTGCTCTTTTTAAAACATCAGCTATACCTATAAACTCAGCTTCTTCAAAACCTTTTGCCAAAGGTATTAAAACCTTTTTCATTTTTCCTCCTTTAGTCAATAAATCTTTTATTTAATTCGTGAAAATACTCTATGCGTCTATCGCGTAAAAACGGCCACCATCTGCGTACATTTTCACATCTTTGCATGTCAATTTCAACGATTTTATACAACTCTTGCTGATCATCAGCTCTAAAAAGCTCTTCGCCTTGTGGACCAAAAACAAAAGAATTTCCCCAAAATCTTATACCATCTTCCACACCGCTTTCATCTTTTTCAAAACCTACTCTATTTACAGCCACCACAGGCAAGCCATTAGCTATGGCATGACCTCTTTGCACACCTACCCAAGCTTCAAGCTGTCTTTGTTTTTCTTCTTTTGCATCTTTATCAAACCAACCAATAGCAGTAGGATAAATCAAAATTTGTGCTCCTTTTAAAGCCATTAACCTAGCAGCTTCAGGGTACCATTGATCCCAACACACCAAAACTCCAAGCTTTCCAATGCTTGTTTGTATAGGTTCAAAACCCAAATCGCCTGGGGTAAAATAGAATTTTTCATAAAAGCAAGGATCATCAGGAATGTGCATTTTGCGGTATTTTCCTGCTAATGTTCCATCTTTTTCAAACACTACGCTTGTGTTATGGTAAAGCCCTGTACTTCTTTTTTCAAATAAAGAAGTCACTAAAACAATCTTATTGTCTTTTGCTACATTAGACCAAAACTTAACATCTTCTTCCCAGTCATTAGCCAAATCAAAAAAGTTTGTATTTTCACTTTGACAAAAATACTGCGTTTGGTGTAATTCTTGCAAAACTACTAGTTGTGCCCCATCTTGCGCAGCAAACTTGATTAGCTCGCAAGTTTTTTCTATAGTTTTTTCTTTATTTCCTTTAAATTCATGCTGGATAAGTGCTAATTTCATTTTTATTCCTTTCTTCTTCTGAATCATCATATGGATCTAAATGTATATGGATATTCCAAAATTCATCTTTAAAATATTCTCTTATAGCATCTTCGATTTCATCTCCTATTTCATGTGCTTTCAAAAGCGATATTGTAGGCTCAAAAACTAAATGCACACTAACATAAAGCATATCAGGGCTTTTTCTAGTTTTTAAATGATGAAAGCTTTTGACTTCTTTATTTTCTTGAATGATTTCTTTGATTTTCTCCACTTGTTCTTTTGCAATTGCAACATCTAATAAAATTTGAGAACTCTCTTTGATAATCTTCAAGGCTGAAAAAATCGTATATAAACTAATAGCTATACCAAATAAACCATCAATAAAATGATAATTTGTAAAAGCTATGATAATTAATGCCAAAAGTGTTAGCGCATTGGTTAAAAAGTCTATTTTATAATGCAAACTGTCAGCTTTTATGATTAAACTTTTGGTTTTTTTAGCCACATAATTTAAAAAAATAACCAAACACAGAGTAACTACCATAGCAAAAGCCATGACAAAAATTCCAAGATCAAGCTTTTCGACACTTTCTTGGTTGTGAATTTTTAAAACACTTTCGTAAAATATATAAACCCCAATAGCACTAATCACAAGTCCTTCAAAAAGCCCCATCAATGCTTCAATTTTGCTAAAACCAAAGTTATATTCTTTGCTTGATCCTTGTGAACTTTTTTTCAAAGCCAAATAATTTAAACCTGAAATCACACAATCAAGCAAAGAATCAATCGCACTAGAAAGCACCGCAACAGAACCAGATGCCAAACCTACTGCAAATTTAACAATAGCTAAAAAGATAGCGCAAACACTCGCGATAATAGTTGCGCTTTTTTGCAAATTCATCTTTGCCCTTCATAGCGGTTTTGACAAGAACAGTGCAAAGAACCATTTTGTCTTAAAAACACTCTTGCATCTACTCCCACTACTTTTCTATCCTTGCATTTTTCTTGCAATCTCTCAATCACTAAAGCATCATTTTCATCATGATATATTGGCACAATCAAACCACCGTTAACAAAAACAAAATTAGCATAAGTTGCCCCAAGTCTTTTTCCTTCAAAATACAAAGCCTTAGGTAAAGGTAATTCTAAAAGATCAAATCCTGTTTTTTTCAGCTCATCTTCCATAGCCTTTAAAGGTGCATAATGCTCATCATTTTCATCTTTACACACACAATAAGCAATGGTGTTTTCATCTACAAATCTTGCCAAAGTATCAATATGATGATCGGTATCATCGCCTTTAATATAACCATGATTTAACCAAATCATTTGCTTTAAACCAAAAATTTCTTTTAATTTAGCTTCAATTTGCGCTTGATCAAAAGTAGAATTTCGGTTTTCATTTAGCAAACAAGCACTAGTTGTAAGCATTACTCCCTTACCATTAAAATCAACACTTCCGCCTTCTAAAATAAAATCAATTTTTTCCAATTTTCCTGATAATTTTTGTGCAAAAAGCTTTGAATTGACTGCATTATCTAAAGCACTTTGGAATTTATCTCCCCAAGCATTAAAAGTAAAATCAAGCGCCAAAAGCTTCTCTCCTTCTCGCACATCAATCGCACCAAAATCTCTAATCCAAGTATCATTAGTATCACACTTGAAAAAATCAACATTATCAATATGCTGAAATCTTTGAAAATCTTCATCACCAGGCGCTATAAGTAAAACTTTTTGAAAATTAGCCACTGTTTTAACAAATTCTTCATAACTTTGTAAAATTTCTTCCAAATAAGGCGCCCAATCGCTATTTTTATGAGGCAAGGAAATTAAAAGCAATTCTTGTTTTTCCCATTCTGCTATACTTTTTCTCATTTTTATGCCCTTTTTGATAATTAAAAAAAGTATTTTAACATTTTTAAAAAAGTATTTTAACATTTTTAAAATAGCTTTTACTCTTTTTTCAAAACCCAAGCAAAATACCATATGGCAAAAGATAAAAGCAATATGATAAAAAGCTTTTTATCATATACGCCAAAACCTATATAAAGCACCGAGTACATAAAACCAAAGCTTCCTGTATAAATGCAAATTCTACTCATTAAGCCATTTTCTACTGCTTTAAAACACGGGCATTTATGAAAAAATTTCTTTTTTGTTTCTTTGGGTTTAAAAAAACTCAAAATTGCACTTAAAACCAACAAAAAGCTTAAAAAATATAAAACCTTATCCATTAGTGAAAATACCTTAACCAAGCAGGAATTGCTTTTTGTTCTTCTTTTAAAGTAGTTTCCTCCCCATGCCCGGGAAGCAATCTAAAGTCTTTATCATAAGCTAAAACTTTAAGCAAACTTTCTTTCATCTTAGTCGCATCTGAATAAGGAAAGTCCCATCTACCGATACTACGATAAAACAAAAAATCTCCACTAAAAAGCACATCTTCTCCTACCAACTCTACCATACAGCACCCTGGAGTATGTCCTGGAAAATGATGAAATTTAAATTTAAACTCATCTATATTTAATTCATTTTCATTTTCTACCAATACATCAGCGTTTGAGTGTTCAAAACCATAATTAAAAGGATTACTTAACATAAAAGCATCATCTTGGTGAATATAAAGCGGAATCGCATGAGCATTTTTAACCCTAGCATTATCATACACATGATCATAGTGACCATGCGTATTTAAAATAGCCAAAGGTTTACTTGTGTTTTCTTTGATAAACTCATAAGCATTCTCGCCTGGATCGATGATGATTTGCTTGTTATTGTGATCTATGATATAACAATTAGTCTCATACATTCCACATGGTTGTTTTAAAATACGCATATAAACTTCCTTTTAACTAAATCAAATATAATTTTAAAAAATTAACTTTGTCAAAGATTTTATATGAATTATACTAAAATAGAAGAATTATTGATCCATTTTATAAAAAAACAGGCAGGAGATAAAAATCTTATCTTGGGTTTAAGTGGTGGGATAGACTCAGCCTTGGTCGCTCATCTTTGTAAAAAAGCAGTAGGTGAAAAACTTTTTGCCCTTTTAATACCCACAAAACATTCTAAAAAAGAAAATCTAAATGATGCTTTGATGCTTTGTAAAGATTTGCAAATTCATCACAAAATTATTTATATCGATGAAATTCTTTACGCCTATGAAAAAATTTGTCAAGATCTAAACCCTTTACGCTTTGGCAACTTAGCCGCAAGAGTACGCATGAGTTTACTTTATGATTACTCGGCTTTGCATCAAGCTTTAGTAGTAGGTACTTCCAATAAAAGCGAACTAATGCTTGGTTATGGGACTATTTATGGAGATTTAGCTTGCGCCTTTAATCCTTTGGCAACACTTTATAAAAGTGAAGTTTTTGAACTTGCAAAATTGATGGGCGTGCATGAAAATTTCATACAAAAAGCCCCAAGTGCTGATCTTTGGCCAAATCAAAGCGATGAAAGTGAGTTAGGTTATAAATATGAAGTTTTAGACGAGGTTTTAAAAGCTTTAGAAAACAATCAAAGTTTAGAAAAATTCGATGAAAAATTAAAAAATTTAGTCCTAAAACGTGTACAAGATAACGCCTTTAAACGCAGACTCCCAACAACACCAAAAGACACCATATGACTTGGCTTGATCGGTATTTTTTTAAACCTAGTTTTTTGCAAAAAACTCTAGCTTTTTTGCTTTTACCTTTTAGCTTTTTATATATGGTTATAGCGATTTTAAACACTAAATTTAAAAAAGAAATAACCTTTAATCTACCGATTATAAGCATAGGCAATCTCACTCTAGGAGGCAATGGCAAAACACCCATTTGCAAAGCTATAGCTACTGAATTTGAGGGTTGTTTTATCATTTTAAGAGGCTATAAAAGACAAAGCAAGGGCTTAATCATAGTCAAACATAAAGATGAAATTTTATGCGATATTAAAAAAAGCGGCGACGAAGCTATGGAGTATGCACTCACAAAGCATATTAGCGGTGTGATAGTTAGCGAAGATAGGGTTAAAGGGATACAAAAAGCTATCGAACTTGGAGCAAAAATCATACTTTTAGATGATGCTTTTTCTAAATTTCATATTAAAAAATTCAATGTTTTATTACAAAGTAAAGAAAAACCTTTTTTTGATTTTACCTTGCCCAGCGGGGCATATCGTTTGCCAAAATCATTTACTAAAAAGGCTGATTTCATAGCTAAAGAAAATGAAGACTTTGTGCGTTACTCTCATGTAAAAGAAAATCAAAAAGCCATTTTGATAAGCTCTATTGCAAAGCCTTTTAGACTATATGAACATTTTATCAAAGCTAGGGCTTGTTATTTTTTTGCTGATCATTATACTTTTAAAAAAGAAGAATTAGAAAAACTTCTAAAAAAGCATAACTGCGACACCTTAATGTTAACCTTTAAAGACTATGTAAAAGTGAAGGATTTTGGCTTTAAAACCGAGCTGATTCATCTTGATATTGTTTTAAAAGATAGCTTTAAACAAGTTTTACAAGATTATATTGATCAATTTAACAAAAAGGAAGAAAATGCAACTACACTCAACCCAAGATAAAAACCATCAAACAAGCTTTTCAAAAGCTTTGCTTAGCCCTAGTGCGCCTAATAATGCCCTATATGCACCACTTAATCTACCCAAACTAGACAATGAAGCTTTGAAAAATTTAAATTACAAAGAGCTAGCTTTAAAAATCATTATGGCGTTTGACTTTGATTTAGAGCTTAAGGTTTTTGAAAAAGCTTTAAAAACCTATGAGAGTTTTGATGATAAAACCTGCCCTATTGATATAAAAAAAATTAATGATAAACTTTACATTAATGAATTATTTCATGGACCAACAAGGGCTTTTAAAGATATGGCCTTGCAACCTTTTGGCGTACTTTTAGAACACTTAAAAAAAGATGATGATTTTCTAATCATGTGTGCCACAAGTGGCGATACAGGACCTGCTACACTAAAAAGTTTTGAAAATAAAAAAGGTATAAAAGTAGTTTGTATTTATCCAAATGAAGGCACAAGTAAAACTCAAGCTTTACAAATGACGCATTCAAATGCGAGCAATTTAAAATCTATAGCTATTGAGAGTAATTTTGATGATGCACAAAATGCTTTAAAATCACTTTTAAATGATGAGGATTTTAAAAAGACCTTAAAAGAAGAAAAGTTAAGTTTAAGTGCAGCAAATTCAGTTAATTTTGGAAGAATACTTTTTCAAATCATCTATCACTACTATGCTAGTTTAAAAATCAATAAGACAATTGATATTATCGTTCCAAGTGGAAATTTTGGTGATGCTTTGGGGGCTTATTATGCTAAAAAAATGGGAGCAAAGATAGGAAAAATCAAAATTGCCTCAAATTCCAATAATATCTTAAGTGAGTTTTTCAATACAGGTAAATATGACTTAAGAAATAAAAGCTTACAAAAGACCATTTCTCCTGCGATGGATATACTCATATCATCAAATATTGAAAGATTACTTTTTGATAAATTTAAAGATGAACGCACCAAAGAGCTTATGCAAGCTTTAAAAAATGAAAAATACTACAAACTTAACCAAACAGAACTAGAGCTTTTACAGGAAGATTTTGAAGCTGATTTTTGCAGCGATGATGAATGCATGCAATATATCAAACAATACAGTCATTTGGGACTACTAGACCCTCATACTTGCACTTGTTTTAAAATGCTCGATCCTAACACCACCACCCTTATTACCTCCACAGCACAATGGAGTAAATTTACACCAAGCATGTATCAAGCAATATATAATAAAGAATGCCAAGATGAACAAGCTTGCATGCAAGAACTTGCAAAAGAATTTAACCAAGAAATTCACCCTAATATCGCAAGCTTATTTACAAGCATACCAAAGCAAAATCCAGTTTGCAAACTTGAAAATTTAAAACAAACTATTATAGAATGGATAAAACAATGATAATCATACCTGCAAGATTAAAATCAAGTCGTTTTGAAAATAAAATTTTATGCGAAATTGGCAATTTGCCTATGTTTATTTATACAGCTAAAAAAATGCAAGAAGTTGATGAAGTATGCGTAGCACTTGATGATGAAGAAGTTTTAAAAATAGCACAAAAACACAACATAAAAGCGATTTTAACAAGCAAAAACCACGAAAGCGGTACTGATAGAATCAACGAAGCTTGTCAAATTTTACAACTAAGTGAAGATGAGCTTATCATCAACGTACAAGCTGATGAGCCCTTCATAGAAACACAAAATATCAAAAATTTTAAAGCATTTAGTCAAAAAGCTTTTGAAGATAAGCTTTGTTTTATGAGTAGTTGTTATAAAGAAGTGGATGTAAAAGCTTGCGAAGATCCAAATTTAGTTAAAGTAGTTACTGATATTAATGATTATGCTTTATATTTTTCAAGATCTAAAATTCCTTATGAAAGAGCAAATTATAAACAAAATTTCAAAGCACACCTTGGAATTTACGCATATAAGGTTAAAAATTTACAAGAATTTTGTACTTTGAAAAATTCAGCTTTGGAAGAATGTGAAAAACTAGAACAGCTAAGAGCTTTAGAAAATGGCAAAAAAATCAAAATGTTAAAAATACAAAGTCAAAGCATAGGTATAGATACAAAAGAAGATTATGAAAGAGCTTTAGCTCAATTTGGAGCGAAAATATGAAAAAAATACTTTTTCTACTCAGCTTGTTTTTTACACTCCATGCAAAAGAATTAATCGTAGGTATGGAATTGGCCTACCCTCCTTTTGAAATGAGTGATACTAAAGGTAATCCAAGTGGCATTAGTGTAGAGTTTTTACAAGCCTTTGCTAAGGAAAAAAACTATGATTTAAAAATTCAAAATATAGCTTGGGATGGACTTATACCTGCTTTAAGAACCCAAAAGATTGATTTAATCATGTCTTCTATGAGTATAAGCGAACAAAGAAAAAAAGTAATAGATTTTACCTTGCCTTATGCTAAGGCAAATTTAGCGATATTAAGTGCTAAAAAATCAAATATTAATTCCATAGAAGATATAAATCAAAAAGGGAAAATCCTTGCTTTAAAAAGAGGGTCTAGTGCACATTTATATGCACAAAAAAATCTTAAAAATGCGACAATTTTAGTTTTTGATAAAGAAAATGTGGCTATCTTAGAAGTCATTCAAGCCAAAGCTGATGCGTTTATTTATGATCAAATGAGTATTTATAAAGCATGGGAAAAACACCCTGAACAAACTAAAGCCATTTTCACTCCTTTTGAAAAAACACCAGAACAATGGGCTATAGCTTTAAATAAAAACAATACCAATTTAAAAGAAGAGTTGAATGAATTTATTTTAAAATCTAAAGAAAATGGTTTTTTTGATAAACTAGGTCAAAAATACCTTCAAGACATGCAAACAATTTTTAAAAAACAAAAGCTAGAGTTTTTCTTTTAAGAAAAGCTCTTTTCAAGCCTTCTTGAAAGCATAGAAATAGGCAAAGTCAGCACCAAATAACAAAGTGCCAAAGGAATGTAAATTTCCAAAGTAGAAAAGGTAAAAGCATTGATCTCCTGGGCATTTTGAGTTAATTCTGAAACAGCTATCACACTCAAGAGTGAACTATCTTTGATTAAATTGCTAAGTTGTCCACTTAGCGGTGCTAGGATATTTTTTAATGCTTGAGGAAAAATCACACTTTTGTAAATTTCAAACTCACTCAAACCCAAAGCTTTAGCGCTTTGATATTGCATATTTTCAACGCTTAAAATCCCTGCTCTAAATATTTCACAAATATAAGCACTAGCAAATAAAGCTAAAATCAAAACTCCACAAACATAGCGATTATTAAGCCCCAAATTATCCGCGAAAATATAATAAATCAATAAAATTTGCACTAGCAAAGGTGTACCTCTAATAAGCTCTATAAAAACTCTTGCAAACATATTTAAAAGCACGATTTTACAAAGACTCATATAACACAAAATCAAAGCAAAAATCACACCTGCAATCAAAGACAAAACACTAATAAAAAAACTCGTAAAAAAACCTTGTATCATTTTGTCTTTATACTCATAAATTGCCATAAAATCAAAGTTATAACTAGCACTTAAAAAAGATAAATAAAAAAGTAAAAACAATAAAAATGCTAGCAAAAAGGCATTAACCGCAAACACTTTTGGACTGATTTTTTTATGCTCATTAAATTTATTACGCACTATAAAAAGATGATTCAATTCTAGCCTTTATTTTTTATCAAATTTTTTAAGTTTTTCATCATTTAAACTAAGCTCCATTTTTCGAATTTCTTCCTCGCCACTACGCACTAATTTTTTATCATATTGAAAGTATTTATTTTTAATTTTATTTGGGTATTCTAAAAAATTAAGTAGATACTTAAATAAATTTATCCTTGCTTTCTTTTTACTATCTGAATTAATGATCACCCAAGGACATTTCGGTGTATTAGATGCTAAAAGCATAGAATATTTTGCTAGAGTATATTTGTCCCATAATTCTTGTGATTTTTCATCAACAATAGAAAGTTTGTATTGTTTTAGCGGATCTGTTCTCCTTTGCTCAAAACGCCTCTTTTGTTCTTGTTTGGAAACTGAAAAATAAAATTTAAAAAACAAAATTCCACTATCAAGTAGCATTTCTTCAAAAGAAGACACCTCGCGTAGGAATTTTTTATGCTCATTTGGGGTACAAAAGCCCATCACAGGCTCCACCCCTGCTCTATTATACCAAGATCTATCAAAAATCACTATCTCTCCTGCTGCAGGCAAATGTGTCACATAACGCTGAAAATACCATTGGGTTCTTTCCACATCACTTGGTTTTTCAAGTGCCACCACACGACAACCTCTAGGATTTAAATGTTCAATTAATCTTTTAATAGCACCACCTTTTCCTGCTGCATCACGCCCTTCAATTAAGATCAAAACTTTTAATCCTTTATCTTTGACATGATTTTGAAATTTTAAAAGCTCAATTTGTAATCTTCTAAGCTCGCTTTCATACTCAAGTGTTGATTTTTTCACTTTAATAAGAGTAAATTTATCCTTATCCACAACAAACTCCTTAATTTAGGATAATTATTAACTTAAATTTACCACAAATAAGTAAAATAAAACAAATTTAATTTTCGATTTCAAGGAGAAAAATGCGTTTTTTAGCGGTATTTTTTATTTTTTTAAATTTAACCTTTGCCAACAATGGGGTATTATCTCTTAGTGAAGCCTTTAAACTCAATACTCACAGTAATAATCAAGGAATTTTTTTAAAAATCAATCTTGCAGATAGAATTTATCTTTATAAAGATCAAATCAAAGTAGAATTAGACTCTAATGATATTACTTCTTTATTAAATTTCCCACAAACTCAAACCAGAGAAAACAAAGAGGTGATTTTTAGCCAGCTTGAACTTTTTATACCTCAATTATTATTAGATGATTTTATTAAAAACAACAAAGCAAAACTTTCCCTAGCTTATCAAGGTTGTTCAGAAGATGGTTTATGCTATCGTCCTATATATGTAAATTATGAGCTTAATAAACAAAATGGAATTTATGCTATAAAATCAACTAAAAATCAATTTAAAAAGCAAAACGAAGATGAGCAAATTGCTAATGATTTAAGCACGCAAAATATATTTATTACGCTTTTAACTTTTTTTGGTTATGGCTTATTGCTAGCACTTACTCCTTGTATTTTACCAATGATACCTATTCTTTCATCATTAATCGCAATGAAACTCAAAGACAAACCATCTAAAAAACATAGCTTTTATTTATCTTTTATCTATGTCTTTTTTATGTCTTTAGCTTATGCCATAGCAGGTGCTTTAGTAGGGCTTGCAGGAGCTAATGTACAAGGTTTATTACAACAACCTTGGATTATCATTACTTTTGCGGGCATTTTTGTATTGCTTTCACTTTCTATGTTTGGACTTTATGAATTACAACTACCACTTAAATTTCAAAATTTTATCAATAAAAAAATAGAAGGCAAAAATGGAGTTTTTGGTATAGCTGTTATGGGTTTTTTATCAGCACTCATTGTAGGACCTTGTGTAGCAGCACCTTTAGCAGGAGCTTTACTTTATATTACTAATAGTGGTGATGTATTTTTGGGAGGACTTTCTTTATTTGTGATGAGTTTTGGTATGGGTATACCTTTACTTTTAATCGGTCTTGGCGGAAGCTTTTTAAAAAGTGGTGCATGGATGCTTAAGATAAAGATTTTCTTTGGTTTTATCATGCTCATTATGGCAGTTTGGATGCTTGAAAGAATACTTAGTGCAAATATCATTTTAATACTTTATGGAATTATAGGGGTATTTTTTGCTAGTTTTATGGGTTTATTTGATGAAGCTAAAACTAATTTTGACAAATTTAAAAAAGCAAGTATGATTTTAGTTTTAGCTTATAGTTTAAGTCTAATTTTAGGTGGCTCAATGGGTTCAAAAAACTTACTAAAACCTCTTGAACTTAACCTTACTTCAAAAGAAAATAGCTCTAATTTAAATTTCAAAACGATTAAAAATTTAAAAGAACTTGAGCAAGAATTACAAAATTCTACCAAACCGGTTATGCTTGAATTTACAGCCGCTTGGTGTGAAAACTGCAAACTCTTAGAAGAATATACTTTTACAGATACTAAAGTACAAAATTTGCTTGCTAATTACACACTTTTAAAAGCAGATGTAACACATAATAGCCAAGAAGATTTAGCTCTTATGAAAAAATTTGGAGTTTTTGGGCCTCCTGTGATAATATTTTTTAACAAAAGCGAAGAAAAAGGACGCATTATAGGCTATGTAGATGCAAATGAATTTTTAAATAGAGTTCCTTAAAGGACTCTATTTAAAATTAATTTTATTTCAAAAAACCTTTCAATCCTTCAAGCTGATATTGCCATAGTTTTTCTATAAAAATTTTAAGTTTTATTGCCAAAAGACCACTAATTGGTTTATGTAAAACCGTACCAACAGCATAATCATTACCAATAGAACAAACGGTATTTCCACTTACAAAAGAAAATTCTTGTTTAAATTCTTTCTCATCAACCATAGCCATTAAAGCTTTAGCTACATATGCTCCTTCTCTTAATGCAAGCTGGGCTGTTGGAGGATACTGGGTGTTAGTTTTAGGGTTTTTAAATAAACTATTATCGCCTATAAAAAAGTATTTTAATGCATTTTTAACATTTAATGGATGCATGAAAGCATCTACTTCTATACGCGATCTTGCGCTTGGAAAATCTGAGCTATTTTCTATAACGCTATTACCTCTAACTCCTGCAGTCCAAATGATGGTATTGGCTTTAACAAATTCTCCCCCATCAAGTCTTATGCCATTTTTTTCACACTCTATAATTTTAGATTTTTCATATACTTTCACACCAAGTGTTTCTAGCCTTTGTTTTGCTTTTATAGCTAAGTTTTTATCAAACATAGGTAAAATTTGATCCATAGCTTCAATAATAGATAATTCTAATTTCTCATAAGCAATTTGCTCTTTTTGACAAAATATTTTAAGCTCTTTAGCTAAAGAAGCTACAAATTCAACTCCACTTAAACCCCCACCACAAACTGCGATTTTTAAATCATCTTCATTTTGGCTAGTTTTGTAATTTTTTATTTTCTCATATATAATTTCATTAATTTTTAAAGCATTTTCATAATTATCTATACTCAAAGCATATTCTTGCATACCTTTAATACCAAAAGTTTCTTTGGCAAAACCAAGCCCACACACTAAAATATCAAAGTAAAATTCATTATTTTTAGTAAAAACTTTGTCTTTAGAAATTTTTAAAACTTCATCTTGGATAAAGTCAATTTTTGGATTTAATAAAGGTAAAAGATCATATTTTGAACTATAAATATCTTCATTTGAAGCTACTTTGTGTAGTAAAATAGTATGATAATGATAAGAATTGTTATTAATCAAACTCACCTGCGCTTTTTCAAAAAACTCATCAGATAAAGCTTTTATAGCCGATAAAGTAGCATATCCTGCACCTAAAAACAAAATTTTCTTTTTTTGCATGGATTTTCCTTTAATTTGATAAAAAAATAAATAAAAATTTGGCATAATGGTATTATTTTTTATCTTAAAATATTTTTTATTTAAATTTAGCAAGGAAAAAGCATGCAAAGACAAACTTGGAGCAACACGCTAACTTACATACTCACTGTCGCAGGAGCAACGATAGGTTTTGGAGCTACCTGGCGTTTTCCGTATTTAGTAGGTGAAAATGGTGGTGGTGCTTATGTTTTAGTCTTTTGTATCGCAATGATTTTTATAGGAATTCCCGTAATTTTAGTGGAAAATGTCATAGGAAGACGCAGAATGCTAAATTCAGTTGACGCTTTTGGTGGAAAAACCAATAACGGCGTCAAAATAGCACGCCCATGGCAAGGCGTTGGCTACATGGGGCTTTTGGGTAGTTTTGGAATTATGGCTTATTATATGGTTATAGGTGGTTGGGTCTTGGCTTATATTTTTAAGATCATCATAGGTGATTTCAATCTTTCAACACCAATTGATGCTCAATATACTAGCGAATTTTACAATACAACTATCGAAAACAACCCTTTATTAATAGGTGTTTTTACCACAATTTTTGTGGCGATTAATTGGATTATTTTAAAAAAAGGTATCATTGATGGCATAGAAAAATCCGTAAAATATCTTATGCCATTTTTATTTATCTGTCTTTTGATCGTTGTTGCACGCAATTTAACCCTTGATGGTGCAAGTGAAGGTGTGAAATTTTACCTTACCCCTGATCTTTCTAAGATCACTCCTAAGTTATTTATAGATGTTTTAGGACAAGTATTTTTTGCACTTTCTTTAGGTTTTGGTGTAATGATAACTTTATCATCTCATCTTAAGAAAAATGAAAATTTGATCAAAACTTCTATCTACACCGGGATCTTAAACACTCTTATAGCAGTGCTTGCTGGATTTATGATTTTCCCTGCTTTATTCAGCGTAGGTTTAACTCCTGATAGCGGTCCATCTTTGGTTTTTAAAACCCTGCCTGTAGCATTTTCGCATATACCTTTTGGTGGTTTAATTTGTGTATTTTTCTTTTTGCTTTTGATCATCGCTGCACTTACCACTAGTTTGCCAATTTACCAAGTAATCATTAGTGTTTTAGAGGAAAAATTTAAACTAGCTAAAAACACTGCGATTAATCTCACGCTTGGAACCATTTTTATATTAGGAAACTTACCTTGTATACTTACTTATGGTCCTTTAAGAGATATCACCATCATTAGGGGAAAGAATATCTTTGATAGTTTTGATTTTATTAGTGGGAATATATTCTTTGTTTTAACTGCATTTTTTTGTTGTATTTATGTAGGTTGGGTACTTAAAAAAGATGCTATTTATGAACTTTCCAACCAAAATACCTTAAAAGGAAAAGTCTTTACGCTTTGGTATTATTATGTAAAATTCATAATTCCAGCTATCATTTTAATCATATTTTATTTTGGAATTTTTTAATAAATTTCCAAAATAAATAAAAATATAAAACATTTGACATTAAATATTAATTATGATAATATTTTTCAAAAAATTAAGGTTATTTAATTGGCTGAAAAATATATTTTTATCAATCCAGTAGTTTTAAAACTTTATGATATATCATATTTAGAAAATCTACTTACACAAAATAATTTTAAACTCGTTTTTCCCAAAAAAAATATCGCTAAAATTGTTAAAAATAAATATCTATCACTAAGTTCTAATTCTAAAGAATGTATTATAGATTCAAGATGTCCTAAGATTAAAGATTTTATAGAAAATCACACTTTCTCTGCTAATATCAATCCTATTTTGATAGAAACAGCTTTACATTTACACGCTCAAAAACAAAAGAAAGATTTTTTATATATCACCACACCTTGTATTGCTTTAGAGAATTTTGGAAATAACTTAAATTTAAGCAACACTCTGTTTATAACTTGGAATAATTTTGTATCAAAATTTAAACTAAAAATTGATTTAAAAAATAAAAAACAATTACAAAATAGTCCTATCCCTCCTGGTTTTTTTAAAGATTTAGAAAGCTCCATAGGAAAAATACCTTCTGTAAGCGGTGAGCAAAATATCATCAAAATATTTAAAGAAAAATCTTACAAAAAACATAAACTTATAGAAATGCTTTATTGTGATAATGGATGTCATAATGGAGATGGAATTTAATAAATGCAATGGATTAAAAAAAATGTATTTATTGGTATTATTGTATTATCTTGGTATATAGTTAGTGAGCTACAGATATGGAGTGAGTATATACTTCCTACTCCTCAAAAGGTCTTTTTAGCTTTTTTGTCTGAATTAATTGATGGAAATTTATTAGAAAATACTTATATTAGCTTATTAAGAATCATATTTGGCTTTTTCATAGCATGTATTTTGGCTTTTATGTTTGGAATCATTGCTGGAATGAAAAAACAAATTTTTGAATATTTTGAAAATATTATTGAATTTTTAAGAAATATTCCTCCAATTAGTCTAATTGCTATTTTAATCTTATGGTTTGGCATAGGAGAAGAACCAAAAATCATCATTATAATCTTAGCATCTTTTTTTCCTATATTTATCAACACAACAAAAGGTATTTATATGGTTGATAAAAAGCTTTTGGAAGTTGGATATTCTTTAAATTTTACAAAAATGCAATTGTTTTTTAAAATCATACTGCCAAGTTCTTTACCTTATATTTTATCTGGTATGAAAATTGGTCTTGGATATAGTTTTAGAGCTATTATAGGAGCTGAAATGATAGCAGCTTCTAGTGGTCTTGGTCATATGATATTAGATGCACAAGAATTGTCAAAATCAGATAGAGTTATAGCTGGTATTATAGTTATAGGTTTATTAGGATGTTTGATTGATTGGTTTTTTTCTTATTTGATAAAAAAATCCTCTAAAACAGGATATACCTATGAAGCTTGAAGCTCAAAATATATCTAAATTTTTTACAATCAATAATAAACAAATAAATATACTCTCTAATATTAATTTTAAAACCATAGATAATGGAATAACTATCATTTTAGGCAAAAGTGGTTGCGGGAAAACAACATTTTTAAAAATCTTATCTGGCTTAGAAAAACCATCACAAGGACAAATTCTTTGCAATGCAAAACTATCTATAGTATTTCAAGAACCAAGATTAATGCCATGGCTTGATGTTTTTTCAAATATAAGTTTTGGTATAAAAAAAAGCACAATAGATAAGGAAAAAATTTATAAACTGACTAATCTAGTAGGGCTAGATGGATTTGAAAAAGCTTATCCTTCACAACTATCCTTGGGTATGATGCAAAGAGTTTCTATAGCTAGGGCTTTAGCTAATGATGCAGATATTATTTTAATGGATGAACCATTTGCTTCTTTGGATTATTTTACTAGAGAAAAATTACAAAAAAGTCTTATAAATATAGTAAAACAAACTAATAAATCCATTATATTTGTTACTCATTGTATTGATGAAGCCTTAATTTTAGGTAAAAAAATCGTAATTTTTAAAAATGGTCAGATTGAAAAAGATTATTTTTTAGATAAAGATTATGAAAGAGACTTATTATCTTTTGATTTTATTGAATTAAAAAAAGATATATTAAATACTATTAAGGAGACTAAATGAAAATTTTTTCAAAAAATACCTTCAAAATTTTAACTATAGTGATATTTTCACTATTGTTGTTAAACGCTTGTGAAAATTCATCTTCTAAAGAAAATGTGGATAAAAATTTCACAGCAAAACAAATAACCATAACCTATGTCAAAGCACCATTAAATACGCCTTCTATCATAGAAAAAGAAAAAGCTATCTTTCAAAAACATTTTGATAAATATAACATTAAACTTTCTTACTCTCAACTAACAACAGGCCCAGAGCAAACCCAAGCTTTAGCTTCAAAAGATATACAATTTTTATACGCTGTGGGATCTACTTCTGTAATCTTAGCAAAGGCTAATGGACTTGATATTAAAATAGTTAATAAATATAGTAAATCCTCAAAAACTTTTACTATTTTATCCCAAAAAGGAACCCAATTTAAAACAGCTGATGATATCAAAGGAAAAAAGATAGCAGGTCCGAAAGGAACCATACTTCATGAGCTTTTGCTAGCTTATCTTAATAGCTTGGGATTAAAAGAAAATGATGTAGAATTTATATCTATGGGAATACCACAAGCTCAAGCTGCATTAGCTGGAAAATCTGTAGATATGGCTTTATTAGCAGGTCCTAGTGCTTATAGTTTGATACAAGATGGGTATAATGTAGTTACTACAGCTGATGGATTGATCGAGCCTTTGATTGTAGTTGCTACAACTAAAGAATTTTATGATGAAAATAAAATACTTGTTGATGAATTTATTAATGCTCAAAAAGAAATCTTAGATTATATAGATAAAAATTATGAAGAAAGTATGAATATCGTTGCTGAAGAAACAAATTTAGACATCAATGCAGTTAAGCAAATGTATCCTTTATATGATTTTAATATCAGTATAAACAATGATGATATAAGGTCTTTAGAAAAAACAAAACAATTTATGCTAGATAATAAAATGATAGATACAGATATTAAAATAGAAGATTTATTTATAAAATATTAATTAAATTTATACTTATATCTTTTAATCATGCTCACATTTCCATCAAGTCCACCTTGATGGATATATAAGACTTTTCCACCAAGCTGTTCTTTATGAGCTAATAAAGTTTTAAAGCCCACCATATCATAAAGCAAATCAAACTCTACTTCACATTCTTTTTTTAAATCATAATAAAGCTCATATAATTCCAAATAAGGTTTAGCAAAATGATATTTTTTAGGTGGATTTAATATAGTTAAATTACCAAAATCATGGTTTGGCTCCAAAGTTAAAATTTGTTCTTTTAAATACGCACTATCGCCTACACAAGCACATGTAAAAACCTTAAATTGACTATGCTTAGCCAAAAAAGCCGCAGAAGTTCCTGTACCTGAGGGTAAAAAAATACTTACATTTTCGCTTAGTTGCTCATTAAGTTCTAAAGCAAGTTGTTTATAGCCAAACTCAGCCTCTTTTATAGCCACACCCTCTTCTATGAAAATATCATCATCTTTTTTTAAAGCCAAAGCTTGTAATCTTCTTGTGGGATAGCTTTCATTTTCCACTAAGATAACATTATGTTTTAAAGCAAACTCTAAATTACCATGGGGCTTTTCTTTTAAAAAAGTGCTGATTTTTTCACAAACAAAAATAAGCAAAAAATCATTCTCATGGCAAAATTTAGCCAAAGCAACCAAAGCATTACTTTGAGAAGAACCAAAAGAAATAAATCTTTGTCCTTTTTTGAATAAATGTTTGTTTTTATCAAAAAAGGCTAGTTTTCTAGCCTTATTTCCATTGATATAACCTAGTAAATCATCTCTTTTGAGTAAAAATTCAAAATCTTTGTATTTTACAACATCAATTCTACTTGCTATCAAGGTATTTTTCAACCTTTTCTAATGCATTATTTGTATTGATATTAAACTTAATCTCTATCCTACGACTTGCTTCTTTATCTTCTTTACCATCTTTCATAATCACATCAGAATAAGATCTACCACTTGCCATTAAAAGTTTTTGCAATCTTGAATCTTTATAAAATGAGTGTATAAAACTCATCACAGCATAAGCTCTTTTTTGTGATAAATCAAGATTATATATATAAGAACCAGCACTATCCGTATGCCCTTCTATGACTATATTTTCTATACTATTTAAGATATTTTCATCTTTTAAGATATTATCAAAATACTGTGTTAAGATTACCTTTAAATTTTCTTTTGCTTGTGCTTTTAAGGTAAAAGAATTGGTATCAAAAAGTACTTCAGAAGGCAAAACTATCGCACCTGAATTAGAATCCAAAGTGATATTTGTATCAAATTTTGCTTGAAGATTTTTAATGGTATTTTCTTTAATCAAGCCTAGTTCTTTGATTTTACTTTTTGCCTCATCAAAATTACGCTCTAGTTCTTTGATTTCTTCATCTTTTTTGTTTAATCTCTCAAGTAAAGCAAAAATTTGTTGATCTTTTTCATCTAAACTTGAATTTAAATCTTGATTAAGTTTAGTAATATTAGCTTCTAAAGCCTGTTTTTGCTTATTAACATCATCAAGCGTACTTGAGGTATTATTTAATTTTTGGCTAAGATTTTTTAAAATATCTTCTTTTTGATTTAATTCTTCTTTATTTTCTCTTAAGCGTTCTTCTTGTTTTTGTAGATTTTCTTTTATGATTTGCAAATCACTTTGAGTTAAAACATACTTAACTACTATAGCGCCAATAAGCAAAATAAATATAAAAAGCAAGCCTGCCATTAAATCTGCATAAGCTATCCAAAAATTATTTTCTTCATTGTTAGAATTATTTTTTATCATCTATTTTTTCATCTTCTTTTTGATTTTCAAGCTTTGTAATCACTTGCGTGGTTTGCTCATCTAATTCTTTGCTTTCTTCTTTAAATTCTTGCATTAGTGAAATTTTTTCATCGATATTTTTCTCATCTTCATAGACTTCTTTAAAAGTATGCATTCCTTCTATAATACTTGCTTTAAAACCTTCAAAAAGCTTGGTTTGATTATCAAGCATAAGATTTTGATATTTTTCTATATTATTTGAAAAATTATTTACCTTTTCATCTAAAGCACTCACGCTTTTATCTAGATGAACAATTTTATCCGAACTCACATCTAAGAGTCTGTTATATTGCTCTGAAATTCTTAAAGTTAGATCTTTTATGTTTGAATTTAACATATTCACCGCATTTGCAATCTCACTATAAGTTTTAACTATATCTTTTTGCTCTCTTTGGGTTTTAGATAAATCAATCATAGTTTGTTTTACATGCTCACTGCTTAATCTCACAGCTTTTTCTTCAGCATTTACAAGCTCTTGAAAAACTTTGAATTTTCTATCTATTGTATTATCTAGTTCTTTAAAAAATTCCTCATTACTTACATGTTCAAAAATCCTGCCTATTTTTTCAAAATGTTGCAAACTTTCTTGAAGATATTTTCTATCAATTTCTTCTTTAGACCAGAAAAAATCACTTGTTGCATTTTTTTGACGATTTAAGAGTTTTTGAAATTTACTACTGCCATATTTTTCGAAAAATATCCACCAAAGTGCTAAAAAAATTCCATAGATTGAAACATAAAAGGCTGTTCCTACTCCATTTAACAAAACTGAAATTTCTTGCTCTAAGCCTGCTGTGTCACTTGAATTAAAATTTGGCATAGACATAGCTATACTTATAAAAGTTCCTAAAATACCGAGCATAGGAAAAATAGCTGCGCCCACAGAAGCAAAATTTTCATTTCTCAAATCTTTCACATAAGCATAAGCAAAATCATCAAAACTCGCGTTAGATTTTGTCTCTTTACCTATAACTAAAAAATGCTTCATAATGTAGCGTTTTAATATAAGCTTAAACTCATCTTTTTGTTGCTCAAAAATACTTGAAGCATAATCAGCACTATGTCTAGCAAAGATCAAGGCCACTAAAAAGATAATCCCTATCATTATAACACTGTGTAATTCTACTTTAAAATCAATCTTACCAAAATACCCCAAAAAAACCAAAATATACAACATAGTAGGGATAAATATAATCTTTAAATACGCAACAATCCCTGTACTACCTTTTCCTTCGGGCAATACAAGATCAGAAAAGTCATCAGTTGTTTTAACTTCCATTTTATAAACCTTTGTTAATTTTACTCTAAAAATTGAAAATCTTCACAGGAAAATCAACTAAGAGTTATAAAACTCTTAGTTTCTATCGATACAATTTAAATCGCTAAAAGCACATTCTAAGCGTTTGATCATACTTTCTTCGCCCGCTCTAAGCCATACTCTTGGATCGTAGTATTTTTTATTTGGCTTATCATCGCCCTCAGGATTGCCAATTTGCCCTTGCAAATAAGCTTTATTTTTAAACTCATACTCTCTCACACCATCCCAAAAAGCCCATTGAGTATCTGTATCTATATTCATCTTAATCACGCCATAGCTAAGTGCTGCTTTGATATCTTCTATATCACTTCCACTACCACCATGAAAGACAAAATTGATCGGTTTTTCTTCATTTAAGCCAAATTTTTCTTTTACATAATTTTGAGAATTTTTAAGAATTTCAGGTCTTAAAATTACATTGCCTGGTTTATACACTCCATGCACATTACCAAAACTTGCCGCGATCGAAAACCTATCACTAATCTTAGAAAGTCTTTCATAAGCTAAGGCTACATCTTTAGGCTGAGTGTATAATTTTGCATTATCGATGTTGGTATTATCCACTCCATCTTCTTCTCCACCTGTACACCCTAACTCAAGCTCCAAAGAAATCCCAAGTTCAGACATTTGTTTTAAGTAATTTTCACACGTGCTTAAATTACTCTCTAAATCCTCTTCACTTAAATCAATCATATGAGAGCTAAATAAAGGTTTACCTGTTTCCTTTTTAAACTCAATATTTGCCTCAATTAAAGCATCAATCCAAGGAAGTAATTTTCTAGCAGCATGATCTGTGTGTAAAATCACTGGAACTCTATAAGCTTTTGCCATTAAATGCACATGTCTTGCACCACTTATAGCACCAAGCACATCAGCTTTTGAGCAAGCTTTCCCTGCTACAAATTTAGCTCCTCCATTTGAAAATTGAATAATCACAGGTGAGTTAACTTTTTTAGCACTTTCTAAAACCGCATTGATAGAATTTGTCCCCACAACATTTACCGCAGGGATAGCAAATCCTTCTTTCTTTGCATAATTATATACGGTATTTAGATCATCATCACTTAAAACACCTGGTTTGACAAGATCTAATACACCCATTATTTATATTCCACTTTTGCTTTTTGACGAAGCTCTTGAGCTTTTTTATTCATAAGCTCTTTAAACTCTTCCATTTTGATATTGCTTTCAATACCTGCTTTTACTTCATTATAACTCATAGTACTTTTTGCTCTTGCATCTTCTTTTAAGATAACATGATATCCAAAATCACTTTTCACAGGTGTTTTAGAAATAGTACCTTTTTTCATAGAAAAAGCTGCATCAGCAAATGGTTTTACCATAGTTGATTCAGCAAACCAACCAAGATCACCGCCTTGAGCCGAAGAACCTTTGTCGATCGATTTTTCTTTTGCAAGTTGAGCGAATTTATCATTTAAAGCTTTTCCGCTTAGTTTGCTAAGCTGAACAATGATATCTTTAGCTTCTTTTTCATTAGTTACTAAAATATGTTTAGCTTTTACTTGAGCTGGTTTAGTAAATTTATCTTTATTTGCTTCATAGTATTTTTTAGCTTTCGCATCGTTATTTTTAATAGAATCAAAAATTTTCTTTTGATAGATATTTACCAAAATAGCTTCTTTAGCACGCTCTAATTCTTCTTTATAAGAAGGGTCATTTTCAATTTTTTGAGCTTTAGCGTCTTTTAATACAAGTTGTTGAATGATGTATTGATCAATGATTGCTTTTTTTTGTTCAGCTGGCAAATCAGTGATTTTAGCACCTCTTAACATAGGAGCAAAAAACTCATTCACTTCTGTATCACTGATATTGTTTCCATCAAGGGTTGCAACCACCGCAGCATTTAAACTTAAACCTGTTAATAAAGCCGCAGTAACTAAAGAAATTTTTTTCATTGTTTTTCCTTTTGAAATAGTTTTGTTGATTTTATTATATCTAAACTTTATTTAAAGCCGATTAACATACAATAAGTTTATGAAAAGAAATTTAGAAATTAAAAAATTATTTTTAGAGCATTTTGGACAAGCAAAAACAGAATTAGTTTTTAGCAATGCTTATGAACTCTTAGTTTGTGTTATGCTTTCAGCACAATGTACTGATAAAAGAGTTAATCTCATCACACCGGCTTTATTTAAAGCTTATCCTAGCGTGCAAGATTTAGCTAAGGCAAATTTGTCATCTTTAAAACTTTTGATCAATTCTTGCTCATTTTATAATAATAAAGCACAAAATTTAATCAAAATGGCTCAAGCGGTTTGTGAGCAATTTAATGGCGAAATTCCTCTAAATGAGCAAGATTTAAAAAGTCTGGCAGGAGTAGGACAAAAAACCGCACATGTAGTGATGATAGAATGGTGCGGGGCTAATTGCATGGCTGTTGACACCCATGTTTTTAGAGTTTCACATAGACTTCATCTTAGCAAGGCTAAAACTCCTGAAGAAACTGAAAAAGACTTAACTAAAATTTTTAAAGACAATCTCAACTATCTTCATCAAGCTATGGTACTTTTTGGACGCTATACATGCAAAGCCAAAAATCCTTTGTGCAAAGAGTGCTTTTTAAATCATTTATGTAAGAGTAAAGATAAAAAATTAATCTAGCACTAAATTAGTGCTAGATGATTTTAATGGAAAAATGGTAGATACAAGAAAGCATTAATCACTAAAGCATTCACAATATCTATAAAGAATGCACCCACCAAAGGCACGATAATAAACTCCATATGGCTCATACCATAGTGATTTGTTACAGTTTGCATATTTACCATAGCTGTTGGAGTAGCCCCTAAACCAAAACCACAATGTCCTGCTGCTAAAACCGCTGCATCATAGTCTTTTCCGCACACTCTAAAGGTAATAAATATAGCAAAAGCTGCCATCATTGCAACTTGTACTACTAAGATAACTAGCATTGGTAAAGCTAAGGTAACTAAATCCCAAAGATTAATTGTCATCAATGCTAAAGCTAAAAATAAAGACAAGCTCACATTACCTAAAACTGACACTTCTCTATCAAACACATGATGAATTTTTGTAGCTGATAAAATATTTCTTAAAACAACACCTACAAAAAGACAATAAACAAAAGTTGGCAAAGTAAACCCTGTATTGGTTTTAATATAAGTAGATAAAGCACTACCTATTAATAAACATAAAGCAATCAATGCTAAAGACTCTATAAAAGAAGATGGAGTTATTAATCTTTCTTTTTCTGGAGATTGGAAATTTAAAATCGCATCTTTATCATCGTTTTGTTTTGGAACCACTAATTTATGCTTATTGACTAGGTATCTTGCAACCGGTCCACCAATAATACCACCTGAAATAAGACCAAATGTTGCACAAGCAATAGCAACAGTAGTTGCACTAGAATACAAATAAGGTTCTTTGATAAATTCAGCCGCCCAAGCCGCACCTGTACCATGTCCACCACTCATTGTAACAGAACCTGCAATAAGCCCCATAAGTGGATTTTGTCCCATAGCAGTTGCTACACCTATACCAACAATATTTTGTGCAAGTAATAAACCAACTACTACTACCAAGAAAATCGCTAATTTTCTTCCGCCTTTTTTTAGCGAAGAAAAATCAGCTAGCAAACCAATGCTTGAAAAGAATGCAAGCATTAAAGGATCTTTCATAGATTCATCAAATTTGATATTCAATGAAAAAGAACTATGTAAGATTAAAAGAACAATCGCAGCAATTCCACCACCAACAACAGGCTCAGGGATATTATAATCACGAAGGAATTTTACCCTTTTAATAACAAAAACACCCAAAAGTAATACTATAACCATAGTAACTAGCGTTGCATAAAAATCAAATTTCATATCTCTCCTTTGTTCGATTTATCTATCAATTGTATTCTAAATGACTTTAAAACAACACAAATTAACATTACAGTTTAACCGTGATATTACAAAATGAAACATTTTTAAGTCTATTTTACCCTGAAATCAAAACAATATTGTGGTATAAATTAATATTTTTAAGCAAGGAAAGCTTTGCTCTACTAAGTTCTTGGAGTGAATTAATAAGCAATGTATTTGCATCAAGATAATCTTTTAATTCACTACGCCCTAATTCATACTTTTCATAGTAAAGTTGTGTAATTTTTGCTTGATTTGCATTGATATCTTTTACCAAATTTAACAAAGCATTATAATATCTATCATTTTCATAACAAAGTTTAAACTCATGAATGGCTTTTTGCAATACATCTTTATATTCAAATAAACGAGCTTGATAGGCTAATTCTGAAATTTTAACATTTTGTTTCACTCTGTAAAAGTCCAAAAATGGAAGTTCAATGGCTACATTTCCACCTAAAAGTAAAAATTTAAAACTCCCATCTATATCTGCATGGTTTCCATTTAAAGCCCCTAGTATTTTTATACTAGGCAAAATACCTTTTTGGATGCTCGAATAGTCCTTATAAGAAGCTTTTAGCTGATTTAACTTTGCCTGTACCTGTGGCTTATAAACAAGCATTTTCAATTCTATATCAAAATTAAGCTTATGTATAGAAAAATCATCTAAACTATAAGCTAATATTGCATTGATTAAATTCTCATCCTCTTTACCAAGTAAGTCTTTAATATTTTTAAGTGTTAAGTCTTTATTTTGCAAATTTGCGATGATGTTTTGCCTGGTACTTAGTAAAGATTTTTTAATGTTTAAAAGATCAATATACTCAACCTTGCCATAATTAAATTTTGTGGTATAAATTTCTAGCATTTTTTCAAGATTTTTTAAATGATTATTTAACAAACGATCTACATCATTAAAGTAGATCAACTCAAAAATTGCATTCATTGTTAAATTTACTGTGTCAAGTTCCAAAGTACGTAATTCATACTCACTTGCTTTTGCTAAAAACTCAGAACTTGCAACTTGATCTGAAATTTTGCCATACACGTCAAGCTCATAATTTAATATAATCCCATTAGAAAAATCATGCGTTTGTAAACCGTTGTTTAAATTTTTCCTTACACTTGCACCCAAATTACCGCTTAGAGTAGGATATAAATCTAACTTCAAAAGCTTATATCTTGTTAAGGTGCTTAAAAAATTTATCCGTGCAATATTTAAATCTTTATTATTATTAATTACAGCATCTAAAATATGATTTAAATCTTGATTATTATATTTTTTCCACCATGCTTTGCTTGCATTAAACTCTTCAAAATACTCTTTTTTTATTTGTTCTTGAGATACTTGCTCTAATTTTACTCCTACACAAGCATTAAAGAAAAAAGCTATAAAACACAATAAAAATATTTTCATTTTATTCCTTTGATAAAGCATTAATAGGATTCAAATTTGCAGCATTTCTAGCTGGAAAAAATCCAAAAATAATACCGATTACAACCGAACTTAAAAGTCCTAAAAATACCGAATCAAGCGAAAGTATCATGGTAAAACCTATTTTTAAAGAATTAAACACTTCTATAACCACAAAAGAAAGCATTACACCCAAAATAGCCCCTAAAGAGCAAATCAATACAGCTTCAATCAAAAACTGCATTAAAATATCCTCCTTTCTTGCACCAATTGCCATTCTTACTCCAATCTCCCTTGTACGCTCACTCACTGAAACAAGCATGATATTCATCACACCAATACCACCTACTATCAACGAAACTACCGCAATAGAAGAAATCAATAAAGTCAATGTAGCAGTGTTTTCTTCGATTTTTTGTTTAATTTTGTCTAAATTGACTGTAAAAAAATCTTTTTTACCGCGCTTAATTTCTAAAATTTTAACAATAGCTTCTTCGGCTAATGAAGGCTCAACCTCATCTTTTACCTTAGTTACAATAACTCTTATTCTCTTATCACCTGTAATTTTATTCATCAAGGTAGAATAAGGTGTAAATATTTTTACAGTGTTTTCATCTGCGCCAAAATCATCTTTATCTACCTTTTTAGAAACTCCTACAACAATCAAAGGCTGTTTGTTAAAAATAATACTTTTACCCAAAACATCTTTCGTGCTAATATTATCAAACAAAATTCTCAAAGTATTCTCATCTACAATGCAAATATTTGCGTTATCTTTAATATCCTCATCATTAATAAACCTGCCATCAACCATCACAGATCCGCTTAGTTTTAGATGGTTTGGTCCCACTCCACGAATTCTTGCTTGTAATGAGTTATTTTTATAAGTTACTACTCCAACTCTACCAATTTCAGCCTCAACTGCTTCTAAATACGGCAAGGAATTTAAAGTTTTCAAATCACTTAAATTAAGTGTTGTCCTACCAGATCTTATATCCCCCAAATCTCTACCAGATACAATTTCTATGGTATTTGTTCCTATCGAATTAATCGAAGCTAAAATTCTTTCTTGAGCACCAAGACCCAAAGCCACCACACAAACCACAGAGGCTATCCCTATAATAATACCAAGCATAGTAAGCAAAGAACGTAACTTATGTGCTACAATTGACGCAATGGACATCTTTAAGCTTTCAAAGAGTTGATTTTTAAACAAAACAAAGTTTTTTTTCTCTTTTGGCATAACCCTAGCTTGAAATTTCTCTGCTTTTTTTGCTCCACTATCGCTAATAATTTTACCATCTTTAATTTCTATAACTCTTTTTGCCTTTACTGCAATCTCCTTATCATGAGTCACTAAAACAATAGTGTGTCCTTGTTCATTTAACTTATTTAAAATTTCTAAAACAATCTTTCCACTTTTAGAATCAAGTGCACCAGTTGGCTCATCAGCAAGTATCAATTCTCCTCCATTCATCAAGGCTCTTGCTATAGAAACCCTTTGTTGCTGCCCCCCGCTTAATTCATTTGGTTTAGATAATTCTTTGTGATCAAGTTCCAAAAAAGAAAGTAGTTTTTTTGCTTTTTCAAGACGATCTTGCTTGTTTTTTCCCGCATAAACAGCAGGCAAAGCTACATTATCTTTGGCATTTAAAAGACTAAGCAAATTATATCTTTGAAAAATAAAACCGATCTTTTCCCGCCTTATTCTTGCTTTTTCATCTTTATCGAGCTTAGTTACCTCATATTGATCCAAAAAATACTTTCCACTACTTGGCTCATCAAGCGTACCTATAATATTTAAAAGAGAAGTTTTTCCGCTACCTGATTGCCCAATGATAGCTACAAATTCTCCTTTTTGAATATAAAGATTAATATTTTCTAAAATCGTAGTATGGTTGATCTTTTTTTGAATATTTTCTAAGCATATCATTTTTTATTTTTACCCACAATAACCAAATCACCTTCGCTTATACCTTCTAAAATTTGAGTATTCAAGCTGTCTTTTATACCCAATTTTACAGGCATTTTAACACTACTTTCATCCGCTTTTAAAATTTCTACATAATAGCCATTCGTATCACTTTTTATTGCTAAAGTAGGTATTACCAAAACCTGATCTTGTGTGTTTATGGCTATTTCATTTTCAGTACTCATACCTATACGTAAAAAATTATTGTCATTTTTTACAAAAACCCTAGCATAATAATACACCGCACTAGTACTAGTGCTTGAACTTGAGTTTAAGTTGGTATTGCTTGTTGCATCACTAATGGTAGTATTAGCTGGATCTATACTAGAAATCACTGCTTCATATTTTTTATCCGGTTCATTTAAAATGCTAAATTTAACTTTTTTACCCACACTAATTTTATTAATATCAGCTTCTGCTATTTGCATGCGAATTTCCATTTCACTTAAATCAGCCAAACGCACTATACTTGGTGTATTTTGATTTGCATTTACAGTTTGACCCTCTTCAACTGCAACATTGATAATTTCACCCTTGCTAGGAGCAGTTATTGTAGTATAAGCCAAATCTTTTTGAGCATTTTTTAAAGAAATTTCAAGCTGAGTGGTTTGAGCTTTTAAATCAGCTACATTTGCTTTTAAAACATAAAAAGTATTTTTAAGATTTTCAAGATTTTCCAAAGAAGTAGCTTTTTTAGCATAAAGCTTTTGTTCTCTTTCATATTGTTCCGTAGCTATTTCAAGAGCAATTTTTTTACTTTCTAAATTTGCCATTGCGCTTTCAAGTCTAGCTTTAGTAATATCTAAATCATTTTGTTGTTTATCTTTATCAATTTGAGCGATTAAATCTCCTTCATTAACATGATCACCCAATTTCACATAAAGCTTTGTAATTTGTCCACTGACCTGCGCACCAACATCTACTTGAGTTTTTGCATATACCTCACCAACTGCTTCTATACTCTGAGTTATATCCTGTCTTTTAACTTCATAAGTTAAGTAATTATACTCTTGCTTTTTTGCAAAAAAGAAAAAATACACCCCCAAAGCAAGTGTGATTAATAATATACTTAAATAAACTATCTTTTTCATTTTTCACCTTTAAAAATAAATATATTAAATCATTTGTGTGAAGTAAAAATAAAATTGTAGCAATAAAATATAATTTTAACAATTTTAAAAGCTAATAAGATATAAGATAAAACAAAAAAGGAATCATCATGCAAAATTATTTAAATTTAATGCAAAATCGCGCTTCGATTAGATCTTACACTAAAGATAGCATTTCTAGGCAAAACCTAGAATACATCTTAGAATGTGCTAGATTATCCCCTAGTTCTTTGGGACTTGAACCATGGAAATTTTTTGTCTTTCAGCAAGAAAAACATAAAAAAGAAATCGCTACCATTGCAAACAATCAAACCCATGTTGCAGATTGTGCTGCTATCATTGTTGTGATCTCAAGAGCAGATTTTAAGGATTATTTTATAGAGAAGCTTAAAAAACGCAATATAAGTCAAGAAGAGCTTGATAAACGCATTCAAACCTATCAACCGTTTATAGATTCTATGAATTTAGAACAACGTTTTATTTATGCAAAAGAACAAAGTTATCTTGCTATTGCAAATATCATCAATGCAGCTCATAGTTTAAATTTAGGCTCATGTGTGATTGGAGGATTTAATCAAGAAAAAATGAATCAATACCTCCAACTAGACGCTCACAAAGAAAGAGTTTCGATGCTAATCACCCTAGGCCATATAAATACCAACCCAAACACACAAAAAGCTCGTTTTGCTTTTGATGAAGTGGTGGAATTTAAAGACTGAAAATAATAAAACTTCATTTAATGTTGATATAATAAAATAAGATTTTCAAGTTAAATGGAGTATTCAATGCAAGGAAATTTTTTAAAAATCTTTGGCGTACTGCCATTTTTGGCAGTAGCTTTTATCAATGCTTTTGTAGACTTAGGTCACAAAATCATCATACAAAACACTATCTATAAAGTATATGAAGATAGTACTCAACTTTTTTTAACCGCTATTGTCAATGCCTTAATGCTTCTACCCTTTGTCCTTATGCTTTCACCTTCAGGTTTTTTAGCTGATAAATTCCCTAAAAATAAAATCATGAAGATGTCTGCATATTTTTCTGTGGTTTTAACCTGCATTATTTGCTTGTGTTATTATCTTGGTGCATTTTGGCTTGCTTTTGCTATGACTTTTATCATGGGGGTACAATCTGCCTTGTATTCTCCTGCCAAATATGGCTTTATTAAAGAATTAGTAGGCAAAGAACTCTTAGCCATGGGAAATGGAGCCGTTAACGCTGTTAGTATAGTAGCTATATTAGCAGGTATGGCAGTATTTTCTCTAAGTTTTGAAATGCTCTTTGACTCAAATTTTAACGATAGTTCAGATGTTTTACAGCAAATAGCGCCTTTAGGTTTTGTTTTAATAGCCTTTTCACTATTGGAACTTTTTTTGGCACATAAACTCCCTAGTTTAAAAGAAGAAGATAAAAATTTAAGTTTTAATAAAAAACAATACTTTCAAGGAAAACTTTTAGCTTCTAATTTAAAAACTATATTTTCCCATAAGGTCATTTGGCTTTGTATTATAGGAATTTCACTTTTTTGGGCTATATCACAACTATATCTAGTAAGCTTTCCTGTATATGCAAAAAATAACCTTTTTATCGAAAATACCTTTTATGTACAGTGTTCTTTAGCTTTTTCTGGCATAGGAGTGATCATAGGATCGCTTATTAGTGGTAAATTTTCGAAAAACTATATCGAATTAGGTCTTATACCTCTTGGTGCTTTGGGTATTTTTCTTATAAGTCTTTTAATGCCGTTTTTAGAAACCTTATTAAGCTATAGTGCAGTATTTTTTGTATTTGGCTTATGTGGTGCATTTTTCATCATACCTTTAAATTCTCTCATACAATTTCATGCTAAAGAAAATGAACTAGGAAAGGTACTAGCTGGAAACAACTTCATTCAAAATGTCTTTATGCTAGGCTTTTTAATGTTAGCTACCTTGGGTGCTTATTTAGAATTACAAGCAAGTACTTTGTTTTATTTTATTATGGTTGTAGCACTACTAGGAAGTATTTATGTACTTGGTAAATTACCTTTTTCTTTGGTGCGTTTGCTAATGAGCCTAGCCTTTTTTCAACGCTATCGCTTACTAGTAGAAGGTTTTGAGAATATCCCTGAAAAAGGTGGTGCTTTACTTTTAGGAAATCATATCTCATTTATTGATTGGGCTATAGTACAAATGGTCATACCGAGAAAAATTTATTTTGTTATGGAAAGAAGCATTTATTCAAAATGGTATATTAAGGTATTTTTAGACAAATTTGGTGTTATACCTGTTTCTAGCGCTTCAAGCAAATCAAGCTTAGAATTAATCGCTATGCATATTAAAAATGGTAATCTAGTTTGTCTTTTCCCAGAAGGAGTACTTTCACGCCATGGACAGCTTAATGAATTTAAAGGTGGTTTTGAATTGGTTTGTTCCAAGCTAGAAGAACGCGATGGAGTGATTTTACCTTTTTACATCAAAGGGCTTTGGGGAAGTGCTTTTTCAAGAAGCGATGAAGAATTTTCAGCAAGAAATCGCAAAATAAGCAAAAGAAAAATCGCTATTGCATTTGGAAAAAGTTTGCCAATACATTCTAAAAAAGAAGTAGTAAAAGCAAAAGTTTTTGAACTTTCTTTTGTTGCTTGGAAATCTCAATGCGAAAGCATGCACACCATTGCTAGATCTTGGATTGATAGCGCTAAAAGAAATTTAAATCAAATTGCCATTGTTGACCCACTCATAGGAGGCATTACTTATAGAAAAATGCTTGCTCTAAGCTTAGTTTTTAGTTCTTTTATCAAAAACCGATCATATGATTTAAATATACAACCTACCCAAGGAAGCTATGCTCCAAAAGAAGAATGTATAGGAATTTTACTCCCTGCTTCTATGGCTAGCTCACTTTGTAATTTAAGCGTATTACTTGCAAATAAAATCGTAGTAAACTTAAATTTTACCGCTGGAACAAAAGCGATCAACCAAGCTATACAAAGTTCTCAAATTCAACAAATTTACACTTCTAGAAAATTTATAGAAAAGCTAGAAAGCAAAGGTGTGAAATTAGAATTTGAAACCCATGTTAGACTTATTTTTATGGAAGATGTAATCGCAAGTTTTAAAACTCAAAAGTTTAAAATCTTTTCTATGCTTGCTTTAGTAAGTATTTTGCCTACTTGCTTGTTAAAAACATTATTTGCACCTAATAAACAAAATCTTGCCGTAGTTGCTATTTTATTTAGTAGCGGTAGTGAAGGAATGCCAAAAGGGGTAATGCTAAACAATCGTAACATATTAAGCAATATAGCACAAATTTCAGATGTATTATGTGCGAAGAATGAAGATGTAGTTTTATCCTCTTTACCACCTTTTCATGCTTTTGGGCTAACCGTAACGACATTTTTGCCTTTATTAGAAGGGATAAAAAGCGTAACTCACGCAGATCCAACCGATGCTCTAGGCGTTGCTAAGGCTGTAGCAAAAAATAATGTAAGCATTATGTGTGGTACTTCAACTTTCTTGGGTATTTATGCAAGAAATAAAAAACTTGATGCGATTATGTTTGAAAGCTTAAGAATCATTGTTTCAGGTGCTGAAAAACTTAAAAACGAAGTAAGAACCGCTTTTGAAATGAAATTTAAAAAACCTATTTTCGAAGGCTATGGTGCTACTGAAACTACTCCAGTTGCAAGTGTAAATTTACCAAATAAATTTGACCCTGATTATTGGATTTTACACCGTGCAAACAAAGAAGGCAGCGTAGGAATGCCTTTACCAGGAAGTGCAATACGCATAGTAGATCCTTCAAGTTATAAAAGCTTAAATCATGGAGAAGATGGCTTGATACTCATTGGCGGTCATCAAGTCATGGTGGGCTACTTAAACAACAAAGAAAAAACTGATGAAGTGATTAAAGAAATCGATGGCATACGTTGGTATAACACTGGCGATAAAGGGCATGTGGATGAAGATGGCTTTTTATATATCATAGATCGCTATTCTCGTTTTGCAAAAGTTGGTGGTGAGATGGTATCTTTAGGAGCCTTAGAAGAAGAAATTGCTAAATTTATAAACACCGAAGTGGTAAAATTTTGCGCTGTTGCGCTAGAAGATGATAAAAAAGGCGAGGCGGTATGTTTACTGATTGAGTGTCAAGAACAAGATTTCAAAGGAATTTGTGAAGCGATTAAAAACTCCACCATGCCTGCGATTTTTAAGCCAAGTAAATATTTTAAAGTGGAACAAATTCCTCTTTTAGGTTCAGGTAAGGTAGATTTAAAAGGTGCTAAAGATTTAGCTAAAAATTTACAAGAAAACTAAAAGTCCAAAGTAAATACTTTGGACTTTTTTACAAACTATTTCTTTTAGTTTTATAATCATATTTTTTATCAAAAACAAACTTACCATTTTCTTTCATTCTCATATCTCCCTTAATATAAAAATACTCCAAGTCACTTGTTTGTGTTAAGACTATATCCGCTTCCATCATACAACCTTCACGTCCTATTTGCATGGTTTGAGTAATCGTGTATTGCGCGCTTAAAGGATTTTCGTTTTGGAGTTTTAATTCTCTTTTTAAATTATGCTTTACCAAAACATCAACCTCATCAAACCTATAAACACCCTCTCCAAAGACACCGCCTACACCATCTGTAATGCAAGTCCAAGTATCATTTAAAATATCATAAGAAATACTTCTATCAACCCTGCCTTCTTCTAAAAGTGTTGTTGGTGTTAAAGGTGCGCTTTGAGCTTGCATATTGATTTTATCACAGTCTTTACCACTAAAACATGGCAAATTAAATTCACACTCACTTAAATCCAAAGTTAAGGTTGAAATTTTTGGCATAGGCCAAAACATAGGCCAAAAAGAATTCGCTAATGATAATCTTACTCTAGAACCTTTGGCAAATCTATATCCACAAGCATCAAGCTTGATTTGTTTTTGAACAAATTCATCTTTTTTTAAAGGCACAAATTGTTCATTATCATCACTCAACGCAAGATTTATAACACCATAACTTACTCTTTTAACATACCCATCTTCCCTTACTTCACTAAGTTGAGCAAAAAGCATAGCTTTTTCTTGATCGCTTGTAAGTTTTACTTTTAAGATAGGAAAACCCAAAACATCTAAATCTTGCTCTAGACATTCACTTTCAAAAACCACAGCCATTCCATCATCTAGCCTTTGATCACAAGGGCTTTCACCTAAAACACCTGCTCCCATCCACTCACCAGATAAAAGACCATGGTTTAATGGAGTATTGATTTTTACAAAGTCATAAGATTTTTGACAAGATAATTGATGCGAATTTAAATAATATTTTTTATAACTTACTTGCTGCTTAAAATCCTCCACGCCAACAAAACGACCTTGGACTGTTTCTATTTTTGAGTAAGGTTTGTAGCTATTTTCAATATAAGCTTGTATCATCGGTGTTTCAAGCACATCATTAGGCTCATTTTTAAGCCATTTATCCCACCATTTTAGCGCCTCTTGTAAAAAACCTATAGCAGGCAAAGGCGTACCATCATGAGGATAAACATGAGCCCAAGGACCTATAATAGCTTTTTTAGGCACCTTTAACCCCCTCATTAAACTAAACACTGTGTTCGTATAAGAATCAGCCCAACCATCTAGCGCAAACACAGGAACTTGTATATCATCATAGTTTTCTCCCACAGAACCATGTTTCCAGTATTCATCTTTTAAAGTGTGTTCAAGCCATAGTGCAGGCCATAAAGGCATGTTTTTAAGCCTATTTAACCATTTTTCCCTGCCATTTGGATCAATTTTTGGATCGATAAAACGTGATTGATATGCAAGCATAATATTGCCCCACCAAAAATTATCATTAAGCAAACATCCGCCTTTATAGTGAATATCTTCATTGTATCTATCATCCGTAAAACCTACTACTATAATAGCTTTTAAATTTTTAGGTCTTCTTGCTGCAACTTGCAAAGAATTAAATCCACCCCATGATTTACCCATCATACCAACATTACCATTGCACCATTCTTGCTTTACTATCCATTCAATAACTTCCAAAGCATCATCTTGTTCTTGCTTTAAATACTCATCTTTTAGCAAGCCATCAGATTCCCCACTCCCTCTAATATCAACCCGAACAACCGCATAGCCATTTCCACTAAAATATCCATGCATAGGCTCATCTCTACCTCTTGTACCATCATTTTTTCTATAAGGAATATATTCTAAAATAGCAGGTACTTTTTCTTTAACCTGAGGAAGCCAAATTCTAGATGAAAGTTTAGTTCCATCTTTTAACTCAATCCATACATTTTCTATAACCTTAACTTTGTTTTTAAAATCCAAAACAATCTCTTTCATATTCTCTCCTTTTTATTATATTTTTTAATCCAAATCAAGCAAAACATCACACCCAAAAAAGCCATTGTAATCATAATGCTAAAATAAATATAAAAACCTTTCACACCAGGATATCTATCTAACAAATCCCCTGCTAAAAGTGGTGCAAAAACCTCAGGCAAATACCCAAATGTAGAAACAATACCAATAGCCATACCAGCCAAATGAATAGGAATTTTTCCCTCACTCAACAAAGAATAATAAATTCCAAAATTAGAATACATAGCCACATAAATCACAACACAAGCAGAGGTTAAAATACTCATTTGCAAAAAGCCGCTTGTATAAGAACTTAAAATCAAAAACACCACTCCAATACCCATTAAAATAAAGCCTATCATCATTACCTTTGCTTTACCATAACCATCTGCTATAAACCCACCTATCACAGATGAAATAGGACGGATATATTGTGCTAAAACTGTTAAAATAGCTGCAAAAACAGCAGATGTCCCTATGACATTACTTGCATAAGGGGTAAAATAATAAAAACTCATATTGAAAAAATATGTACAAAAAGTAATGGCTACCACAAGCCATAAGGCTGAATTTTTAAGAAGAAAGATCAAATCCTGAAGTCGTAATTTTTCACTAGCTTCTTCTATTTTATCTTCTAAAAGAAAAAACAAAACAACAGCACTTACAATAGGAGCTAAAGAGTAAAAAATAATAATCATCTCTATTCCTTTATTGGCAAGAGCTTGGATTTGAAAATACCCAAAAATACTTGTAGCTATAGCCAAATGTGCCGCACCAACAACCCCTCTTCCACCTTCAAAAATTCCATAAGCACGGGCTTGTTCTTTGAAGCTTGCCAAGCTTCTTACTATTTTCATTAAAGAAGGCCAAAAAGTCAATAAAGAAGTAATCCCCCATAAACCATAAATAACCAACAAGGCATTTAAAGAAGTAAAATACAAATGCAACAAACCCCCTAATCCTGTAGCAACTAAAGAAAATATCAATAATTTTTTAGGTGCAAAACGATCTGCTAAATAACCTCCCAAAGCATAAGAAAACAAACCAAGTAAACCATAAGCACTGCCCAAAAGCCCCATTTCAAAATTGTTAAGATGATAAAGATTCATATAATCATCGTAGTAGTATTTTCTAAAATAAGGTAAACCATAAATAATAGATCCACAAAAAGACAGCAATAAAAGCGTAAAAAAATTATTTTTTAAACCATGATTTTCACTTTGTCCCATCAAAAAACCTCCTTTTATATACTATATATAAATTTCTAGTTTTTTAAATATAAATACTTAAATTTATACAAAAAAAGATAAAACTAGTATTTTTTTACACAATTGTTGTATTTTTTTATAAGATATTATTATTTTAATAATTTATAATCATAAAAAATAATTTCAAAGATAGGAAATATTTTTAAATTTTTATTTTTTATTATTGTTTTTTTGATACATTTACATATATAAAATACTAAAAAAGGGAAAGAATGAAAGTTTTTGATATGGTAGTTATCGGAGCTGGACCTGCAGGTATTGCAGCAGGAATAGAAGCCAAAATAAAAAATAAAGAAGTAATTGTTTTAGAAAAAACTGACTCAATCTGCCAAACTTTGGTTAAATTTTACAAAGAAGGCAAAAGAGTTGACAAGGCTTATAAAGGTTGCGATAGTACAAATTACGGACATATAAATTTTGAAGATGGAACAAGAGAAAGTACAATAGAAACTTTCCAAAAAGCGATCGAAGAACATCACCTTGAGGTGAAACTTTCAAGTGAAGTTGAAAGTGTTAAAAAAGATGGAGAAAATTTCATCGTTAGCACTGCAAATGAAAATTATATCTGCAAAAATGCAGTTATAGCTATAGGTAGAATGGGTAAACCAAACAAACCAAGTTATCCATTACCTATCACTTTAACTAAAATCATTAATTTCAATGCAAATTCAGCAAGTCAAAATGAAAAAATATTGGTTGTTGGTGGTGGAAATTCAGCTGCTGAATACGCCATAGATTTAGCTAAAAATAACGACGTAACGCTTTGCTATAGAAGAGAAACTTTCTCAAGATTAAATGATATTAATCTTGAAGATATTCAAAAAGCTTTCGAGCAAGGTAGTGTCAAAGCAAAACTAGGTATTGATATAAATAGTATAGAAGATGAAAATGGCAAAGCAAAGGTAAATTTCACTAATGATACATGTGAAACTTACGATCGCATTATTTATGCTATTGGTGGTTCAACTCCGCTTGATTTCTTGCAAAAATGTTCAATTGAAGTTGATGAAAAAGGTGTACCTAGTTTTGATGAGAACAAAGAAAGCAATGTAAAAGGATTGTTTGTAGCAGGAGATATTGCTAGTAAAAATGGAGCTTCTATTGTAGTGGGTTTAAATGATTCATTTAAAATCTGCGATTATCTTTATAAATGCTAAAACTTTTTCAACTTCCAAAAGGCTATCGCTACAACAATGATAGTCTTTTGCTTTTTGATTTTTTATCCCAACACCACCTCAAAGGAAATATCCTAGATATAGGTTGTGGATGTGGTATCTTGGGACTTTTAACTAAACAAAAATTTCCCAACTCCAAAGTATATATGCTAGACATTCAAGAGCAAAATATCAAACTAACACGCAAAAATGCCAAAGAAAACAATCTCGAAATCCAAAGCTTTTGCGAAGATTTTTTAAATTACAATAGCGATATTAAATTTGACTTTTTAATCTCCAATCCTCCTTTTTATAAAAAAAACACCCAAAAAAGTGAAGATACCCATTTGTGTATATCTAGATATCAAGAATTTATGCCACTTGAAAAAATGTTAGCCAAAATCAATAGCCTCATTCAGCCAAATGGTAGTTTTTTTATGTGCTATGATGCAAATTTTTTAGATGAAATATGCGCTTATTTAAAGGAGTTTAAACTAAAATTGGTAGCGTTACAATGTGTACACTCCAACCCTCAAACCAATGCAAGAATCATCTTAATGCATATCAAAAAAAACAGCAAAAGTCCTTGTGTGATTATGCCTACGCTTTTTATGTATAATAACAATACACTTAATCCAAAAATACAAGAAATTTACAACACTACAGGAACTATAAGCTATGATATATGAAAAAGGTTTTGATTATTCTTTTGATGAAAATGCTTGTCAAAAATGCGGTGGTAAATGTTGCATAGGCGATAGTGGGTATATTTATGCTAGCAAGGAAGAGTTAGAAGCAATTGCTAGTTTTTTAAATCTTGATTTTGAAGCTTTTAAAGAACAATACCTCATCAAAGTTGGTTTTAAATACAGCCTTAAAGAGGCAAAGTACGAAAATGGCTATCGTTGTATTTTTTTTGATACAATGCATAAAAAATGTTTAATTTATCAATGTCGGCCAAAACAATGTCGAACTTTTCCATTTTGGGATTATTTTAAAACACACAAAGAGGAGTTGAAAAAAGAATGCATAGGGGTTTGTTTTCATTAATCATTGCTTTATTTTTAACAAGTTTTGTCTTCGCAAAAGATGAGAATAAAATCATACAAGCACTTGTTTATGAAGAAGAAGGACAACTGCAAGATGCGTGTAATGTTTATGCGGATTTATTCAAAGAAAACAATGAAAGTATTTATCTAAAAAAAGCATTATTTCTTGCTCTTGGGGCTAATTTAAAAGAAAAAGAAGCGCTTATAAAAGCTTCTAAGGATTTTTTAGATCACCCTGCTATTGCTAGATTAAATGCATTGTATTTTTTTGAAATAGGAGATTATAAACAAGCAGAGGCAATTCTTCATCAGCTTATTGAAAAAAAACAAGACTTTAAAAATCATGAAATACTAGGAGATATTTTTGCCAAAAAAACCTTATACACCAAAGCCTTAGAACAATATAGCCTTGCTTATAAACTTTTTGCACATGAGAATTTATTGTTGAAAATGGTAGAAATCAATATAAAAAATAAAAACATTCATCAAGCAAAAAAACTACTAGAAGACTTTGTAAAAACATCAAGCTGTACACTTAAAACATGCACTCTACTTTTAAAAATCTATCAAGATCAAAAAAACTACAAAGCAAGTATTCAAACTCTTGAAAAGCTATACAAACTCAACCATGATATTAAATACATCTATGCTATCATAGAACTGCTAGTGCAAGAAAAAAACTACACTCAAGCTTTAAATTTAAGCCAAACATACAACATTAATCCTGATACTAAAATCTTCTTATATACTCAAATAAAAGATTATAAGAAAGCTTATGCGATAGCACTCCAGCATTATAAACTTAGCCAAGATAAAAAATACCTCTCCATGGCAGGAGTTTTAGAGTTTGAAATTTATATGGATCCTAAAAGTAAAAAAATCAACGATCCTAAAATTCTAGCTTCTATTTTGAAAAAATTTGAAAAAAGCGTAGATGTGCGTAGCGATGCTTTATATCAAAACTACTATGGATACGCCTTAATCGAATATGATATCGATATAGCCAAAGGTATGGAGTTAGTAGGTTGGGCACTTGAACAAGAGCCGCAAAACCTTTACTATCTTGATTCGCTTGCCTGGGGATATTATAAACTCAAAGACTGCAAAAAAGCTTATGAAATTTTACAAAAAACACTTCACGATAAAGAATTTTCAAGCTCAGATGAAAGTAAAGAGCACTTAAAGGCGATCAAAAAATGTTTACAAAAATAAATCTTGAAGACTGTTTTTCAAAAACACAAAAAATTCTAGAAACAAAAAAAGAAATTTTTCCTTATGATATGCTAGGACGTAGCTTAGCTTCCAATGCTTTTTATCCTAAAGATATCTATACACTTTTGATTGAAGGAAGACTTTCAAATTTTTTATACTCCAAAGACTTAAATTTTGATCAAGCAAACTTTGATGCTGTTATCTTGCCAACAAGTTCTTTACAAAACCATGATATACAAAATTTAAGTCTTTTTAGACGTTACCATGAAAAACCTGTGATTCAGTTTGATTTTATTTTTGATGAATATCAAATTTTAGAAAGCTTAGTTTATGGTGCAGATGCATTTATCATTTTCCCTAAAATGCTTAAAACTATGCAACTTAAAAAGCTCTATAATTTTGCCATTCATCTTGGTCTAGAAGCTATTTTTTACCTAGAAAACAAAACAGATCTTAACCATGCTATTTTAGCTGGAGCTAGAATTTTTCTCCTTGAAGATAAAAACCTTTTACCTTTAATACCAAAAAATAAAGCACTAATAAGCAAAAACATCACAAATTTACATGCAAACATAAAGGAAATATAATGGAGTATTTATACGCACCTTGGAGAGATGTTTATTTTAACACTAAAGATAAAGATTTTTGTCCTTTTTGCCACTGTAGACAAAATTTACATGAAGATGAAAAACTTGGTGTGATTTTTAGAGCCAAACACTGCTTTGGAGTTATGAATAAATACCCTTATAGCCCAGGACATTTTATGATCATACCTTATGTACACTTAGAAAACATAGAAGATTTAAATGATGAAACATGGCTTGAAATCAGCCATTTTGTGCGAATTGGCGTAAAAATCTTAAAACAAGAATTTCATGCCAAAGGAGTTAATATAGGTATGAACCTAGGCACTGCAGCAGGTGCTGGTATAGCACCACATTGTCACTATCATTTAATCCCAAGATGGCAAGGAGATACAAACTTTATCACCACCATAGGACAAACTAGAGTTTGTGGTAGCGATTTGGAAAAAGTATATATGAGTTTATGCAAAGCATTTAAAGACTATGTATAAAGAAGTTAATTTTGAAGATTTTTTAACTTACAATTTTGATCTTTTAATTGATGTTAGAAGTCCTAAAGAATACCATCATGCCCATATTAAAAATGCGCAAAATTACTATGCGTTAAACGATGTTGAATTTCAAGAAATTGGTACACTTTATAAGAAAAACAAAGGCTTAGCTAAAGCAGAAGGCGCAAGCTATATATGTAAAAACATGAGCGAGCATATTCTCAAGCTTTATCAAACATGTAAAATCGGATCTTTGGTTGGCATTTATTGTGCAAGAGGTGGAAAAAGATCCAAAGCTGTAGCTTTAATCTTAGCCGAACTAGGATATAGGGTTGTAAGATTAGAAGGTGGATATAAAGCCTATAGAAGTTATGTAAGTGCTTTTTTCACCAAAAACTTAAACATCGAGTTCTTATGCCTTTGTGGTAATACAGCAAGCGGAAAAAGTGATCTAATACAAAGCTTAGACAATGCTTTGAATTTAGAAAAACTAGCCAACCACCAAGGATCAAGTTTTGGTAAAATTTATGGAGAACAACCTAGTCAAAAAGCCTTTGAAGATGAGTTATTTTTCTTTTTAAAAGACTGCCCTTTTCAAACTTGCTTTATAGAAGCTGAAAGTAGACAAATTGGAAATTTAACCTTACCATTAAATCTTTACAATAGCATGCAAAATGCTAAGAAAATTTGGTGTGAATGTGATATGAATTTGCGCATTCAAAGAGTGTTAAAGCATTATACTCCTATGGAAAAAGATGTGTTTTATAAAAATGTAGAAAAAATTTCTCCCTATATTAGTAAAAAATTTAAATCAAAACTTTGCGAGAACTTTGAAAACAACCTTTTAGAACAATGCATCAAGATGCTTTTTGAATATTATGATAAAGTGTATAAAAAACCTACAAAGATTGATTATTTTATCGATAGTTCAAATTTAGAAGAAGCTAAGAAAAATCTTATGAGTTTAAACTCATAAGATAATATTAACAAAAATTATAAAAATAACACTAGAAAGAATTCCAGCAACTGGCAAAGTGATCACCCATGCTAAACCTATCGGTTTCATCATGCCCCATTTTGCATCTTTATTAAACACCCCTATACCCAAAATAGCACCAATTAAAATATGAGTTGAGCTTACAGGAATTCCTAATTGAGTTGCCAAAAGTATAACTATACTTGCACCTAATTCAGCGCTAAAACCTGTTGTTGGTTTGATTTCAGCAAGTTTTGATCCCACTGTTTGAATTACTTCTTTACCTAAAAACCAAAGCCCTATAACCAAAGCTATACCAAACATCAACATTACTGCAAATGGCACTGGTGAACTAGGATTGATAGTGTTGTTTTTAAGTACATCTAAAATTGCAGCAAATGGCCCAAGTGCATTAGCTATATCATTTGCCCCATGAGAAAATGCAAAACTTGAAGCGGTAAAAATTTGAAACCATGAAAAAATCTTTTCAATGGTTTTATTAGCTTGAGTTTTTTTCATCAATCTTACAACCGCTAAAGTAACAATATAAGCAAAAATAGAAATAATCGAAACTATCCATAAATTTTGCATCACATCTAAAGTCGAAACCTTGCTTAAACCCTTAAATAAAAACATAGAAGAAATAATCAAAGCTCCCACACCTGCGATCAATGGTACATGGAATTTCATTTTTGAAAAAACATCGATATTTTTTTCTTTTTCTTTCAACTCTTTAATTTTTAATTTATATTCGCTTCTTTTTTCATCATCATCTAAAACAATCGCACTTAACTCTTTAATTTGCTCTTCTTGGCTTTTGTTTTTTAAATTAGCAAAATATTCTTCTTTAAAAGCTTTTCTTTCTTTTTTTATTTCTTTTACCACTAGCGAAATATCTTCAGATGGCTTTAGGATTTTTTTATAAATATAAGCATAAATTAAATACGCTACAAGTCCACCAAGTAATGGAGAGATAATCCAACTCATAGCAATTTTATAGATACCATTCCAATTTACCATAGAAAATGCTTTATCTTGATCAAAAAACACAAATCCCATAGCAATACTAGAACCAACAATCCCGCCTATAATACTATGTGTAGTAGATACAGGAAGTCCTTTTTTTGTTGCAATAAACAACCAAACTCCTGAACTTAATAAAGCTGAAAGCATAACACATACAAAAACCATAGGTTCAACCCCATCAGGTAAAACCACAATGCCACTTCTTATGGTATTTGTTACTTCTCCCCCTGCAAATACAGCCCCGCTTAATTCAAACACAGCCGCAATAATCAAAGCTTGTTTAATCGTAACTGTTTTAGCGCCCACACTTGTACCAAAAGAATTTGCTACATCATTACCGCCAACGTTAAAGGCCATGAAAATTCCAAAGATACTCGCTAAAATAAACAATACCATGGAATTATTAGAGATATAATTATAACCCCAAACAAAAAAGCATAGCACACTCACAATAAAAATAAAAAATGCAATCGCGTTATCTTTACTCAAGCATTCTCCTTAGAATTGATTTTGAGACTATCATTTTAGTGATTTTTACTTAGTTTTTTCTTTGATTTTTAAAAAATGTAACGCTGATTTTACCGCTTGCATGTAACTTTGTAAATTTATATCTATATTTTTATATGCTTTATCATAAGCTGTACCATGATCAACACTAGTACGAACAATAGGCAAATTTAAACTAACATTAACACTTTTATCAAAATACAAGGCTTTCAAAGGCGCCAAAGCTAGATCATGATACATACTCACTAACCGCTTGCATTGACTTAAAGCAAAAGGTGTAAAAGCAGTATCTGCTACCAACGGCTCGTTTATAAAAATATTTTTTTGATGTAAATTTTCTTTTTCTTTTTGACTTAGAAAGTCCTCATTTTCTAGCTTTTGTAAGCCTATAGTGTGATCTTTTAAAAAAACATTTGCCATTCTTATGGCTTTTTTTATCTCCCGCTCTTCCTCTCCACCTATAACACCATTATCACTTGCATGAGGATTAAAACTCAAAACGCCGATTTTTTCAAAAGAAGTACATTGGTAAAAATTGATTAAAAATTTCGCAAGCTTTAAAGCTTTAATTTCTTTATAAACCTCTCTTAAAGCCATATGTTCAGTGTATAAAGCCACATAAAGCTCATCACAGCCTAACATCATGATAGCATCTTGCTTAAAAAACGCTCTTAAAGCCTCTGTGTGTCCTTTATACTCTACTCCTGCCATTTGCCAAGTTTTTTTATTAATCGGTAAAGTCACCAAAGCATCTAAAAAACATTGCGTACAATAACTTGCCCCTTCAAAACTCAAAAAAGAATACGCTCCACTTTTCGCATCTAAAGTAGCAGGATTTAGCTCGAAATTTGGATCAATTTCTCCACTAGCTTGGTAAGAAAAGCTATAAATCATACAGTTTTCTTTTTCCTCTTTAAAAGCAAAATAATTTTTGTTTTCGTTGCAAATTTCAACTAAATTGATTTTAGATTTAGGAGTGATTTTTAAAAGCTTGCTTGCTTTTTGAAACAAAGAATGATGTATAAAATAATAAGGTTCGCAAATTTTTACTAGCTCATCATGACAAGCTAATAAAATTTGCATACCTATACCATTTAAATCCCCTACGTTAATGGCAATTTTTTTCATCTTTTCATCAATACTTTCATTTCTAATATCGCTTCTTTTAAGCCCACAAAAACTGATCTTGCTACTATGCTTTGACCTATATTTAGCTCTTCTATCTCTAAAATATCCACAATATTTTTTACATTTTTATAATTTAATCCATGTCCAGCAGCTACCCTTAAACCCAAAGTTTTTGCTAAACTTGCACTTTGCTTTAATCGTTGAAGCTCATCTTCTAAACGTTTTTGAAGTTCACTTTTACTTAAAATTAGCTCAGCTATAGCATAAGAAGTTTGATTGATATTGGTAAATAATGCATTATAAATATTAGCATATAAACCTGTATGAAGTTCTATAAAATCAGCATTTAAAGAAGATGATTTTTCAATATCTTCTAAATTTGGATCAATAAATAAAGAAACTTCAATCTCTTCTTGTTTTAAAACATCAATTGCTTTTTGCAATTTTTCATTATGAAGATTTAACCCTCCTTCTGTTGTAAGCTCTTGTCTTTTTTCAGGTACCAAAGTAACACGTGAAGGTTTGTATTTTAAAGCATACTCTATCATATCTATAGAACATTCAAGATTTACAACGCACTTGCAATATTTTAAGATATGCTCCAAGTCAAACTCATTAGCATGGCGACGGTCTTCTCTTACATGAATGGTAATTTGATCAGCCCAATTTGCACTCAAAAATGCGGCCTCAAGCAAATCAGGATCATTTACTTTCCTAGCCTCTCTCAAAACCGCTATATGATCGATATTAACCCCTAAAAGCATAAGTTTTCCTTATAAGTTTTTTAGCTATTATACTTTAAATTTTTTAAGGAGAGCTGGTGTTAGGTATTGATATGGGATCAAACACATTAAGGGCTGTTTTAATGGATAAAAATTTCAACAAATTACAAAGTGAAGAATTTATCATAGCAGCGGCTAAAAATATGCAAAATGACACTATTAGCGATGAAGCTATTGAAAGAATTTTTAACGCTTTGAAATCTTTAAAAGAAAAAAATTACGATCTAAGTCAAGCAAAAGCAGTTGCCACAGCTGCTTTTAGAAAAGCAAAAAATGTTACAACTATTATGGAACAAATTGAAAAAAAATTTCAACTCAAAGTGCAAATCATAGATGCAAAAACCGAAGCAAGATTAAGCATTTTAGGTATGCAAGAAAGACTTAAAAGTCTAAAATTATTCAAAAAACAACTAAGTTATTGTGATTTAGGTGGTGCATCTTGTGAAATCTCTAGTGAGCAATCTTGCAAAAGTTATGATTTTGGCATCATTAGTTTTTATGAAAGAATGCGATTTAGAACCACAAAACCTAGTGCTTATATGCGTTTTTTTAAGAAAAATCCACAAAACCTTAAATACATCAAAGACAAAAACTTAAAATTTCATCTTAGTTCTTATCCTATGCATTTTAAACAGATTTTATTTCAAGCGCTAACCATAAGTAAGCACATCAAAAAAGAAATCAAGGGAAGTTATTTTGTTTTAAATTCAGGTGTACCAACCACACTTTGTGCTTACAAACAAAATATAAAATACAAAGATTACCTAGAAGAAAGTGTTAATGGTAAAATACTTCAAAAAAGGAATTTTTTTAATTTTGCATTGAAAATTTGGAATTTAGAACAAGAAAAAGCTAGAATTTATCTTGGAGAAAACAGAAAAAATACCTTATAGCCGGTTCTTTAATCCTTTTTGCTTTATTTGAAAAGCAAAAACTCATTGTCATTGATGATGGTGTTAGAGAAGGTGTGTGTATAGCACATTTTAAAAATATTAAAATTTAAAGGAGAAAAAATGAATTTAAAAGATCAAATTTTAGAAGATATCAAAGAAGCTATGCGTAGCAAAGATGACTTCAAAAGAAACACTCTAAGAACGCTTAATGCTAGTTTTAAACAAATAGAAGTTGATGAAAGAATCACGCTCGATGATGAAAGAATTTACAAAATCATTGCAAGTGAAATCAAAAAAAGAAACGAAGCTGCACTAGCTTTCAATAAGGGCGCTAGAGAAGATTTAGCACAAAAAGAACTTCAAGAAGTCGCTATTTTAAGTGCTTATTTACCTAAACAGCTAAGCGATGAGGAATTAGAAAGCGAATTAAAAAAACTGATAGAAAAATTACAAATTAATTCTTTAAAAGAACAAGGTGTTTTAATGAAAGAAGCTAAAGTAGTTTTTGGTGTGAGTGTTGATGGCAAAAGACTCAATGAAATGGTTAGAAAGCTTTTAGCATGAAAAAAGTTTTAACGCTTTGTGCTTTAGCTTTAAGCTCTTTTGCTTATACTCAATATGAATTACACCCTAGTTTTAAGCCGTATTTTAAAGAATGCTCTTTATTGATGGATAAGTATTATTACATCAATTGTTATAATTATAATTATAAGGGTACCAAGGCCATTGCTTATAAACTAGAAGCTAAAATTTTAAATCAAGGGCACATCAAAAAACGCCCACGCTTTGAAGATGATACCAATATCCCTAAAAAATACAGAACTTACTGGGAGGATTACCTAAGAAGCGGCTACACAAGAGGACATGTCGTGCCTAATCAATCCATGAATGCAACTCCACAAGCCCAACTTAGCACTTTTTTAATGAGTAATATCACACCACAAAAAAAAGATATCAATGCTGAAATTTGGAATGAAATCGAACAAAGAGAGCGGTATTTAGCAAAGAAAAATAAAGAATTAGAAGTCTTAAATTTAGTGCTTTATGATGACAAACCAAAACGCATTAAAAACAATATAGCCATTCCTAGTTTTTATGTCAAAATTCTTAAGGCTAAAAATTTTAGCGAATGTTATAAAGTGCCAAATAACGATAATTTTGCAAGATTTGACAGAAATTATTTCAAAGAAGACTGTAAGAAATATATTGATTAATTAAACTAGAAGCTTTATGCTTCTAGTTTAATTTTTACTCAACTTCAGCATCAATTACATCATCATCTTTTTTCTTTTGAGTATTTGGCTCTTCTTTTTTATACATATTTTCCGCTAATTTATGAGAAACTTCGCTTAAAGCTTTCATTTTGCTTTCGATTTCTTCTTTAGAAGCATTAGCATTTTTCAATGTTTCTTTTAACTCATCTAAAGCTTTTTGGATATTTGCTTTGTCATCTTCGCCTACTTTATCGCCAAGCTCATTTAAAGATTTTTCTACTTGATGTACTAAGCTATCAGCAGCATTTCTAGCTTCTACTGCTTCTTTGCGTTTTCTATCTTCTTCCTTATGAAGCTCTGCATCTTTTACCATGTTATTGATCTCTTCTTCACTTAGTCCACTTGAACCTGTGATTTTGATCTCTTGTGCTTTTCCTGTAGCTTTGTCTTTTGCGCTAACTGTTAAAATACCATTTGCATCAATATCAAAAGTTACTTCAATTTGTGGCATACCACGAGGCGCTGGTGGAATTCCTTCAAGATTGAAATTTCCTAAAGATTTATTATCACGGCTAAATTCTCTCTCACCTTGTAAAACATTGATAGTAACTGCACTTTGATTATCTTCAGCAGTTGAGAAAACTTGTTCTTTTTTAGTTGGAATCGTTGTGCCTTTTTCGATGATTTTAGTCATCACCCCACCCAAAGTTTCAATACCCAAAGAAAGTGGAGTTACATCAAGTAATAATACATCTTTAACATCACCTTTAATAACCGCACCTTGAATCGCCGCACCAATTGCTACAACTTCATCAGGATTTACCGACTTATTAAGCTCTTTACCAAAAGCTTTTTTAACTTCTTCTTGCACAAGAGGAACACGAGTAGAACCACCCACCATAACGATTTCTTTTACTTCACTCTTATCAAGTCCTGCATCTTTTACTACTTCGTTAATTTTACTAATAGTTTCAGCTACTAGACCATCAATCATGCTTTCAAATTTAGCTCTTGTTAAAGTTTTAGCTAAATGTTTTGGACCACTTGCATCAGCTGTGATGAATGGTAAGTTAATATTAGTTTCATTAGCTGAACTTAATTCTTTTTTAGCATTTTCAGCTGCTTCTTTTAATCTTTGCAAAGCCATTACATCGTTTTTAAGATCTATACCTGTTTCATCTTTAAACTCATTTGCTAAAAAGTCGATTAATTTATTATCAAAATCATCACCACCTAAAAATGCATTACCACCCGTTGCTAAAACTTCTACAACATTATCGCCTGTTTCAAGCACAGTAACATCAAATGTACCACCACCTAAATCATAAACTACGATTTTTTCACTTTCTTTTTTATCAAGACCATAGGCTAAAGCTGCTGCAGTTGGTTCGTTAATAATTCTTAACACATTTAATCCTGCAACTTGTCCTGCTTCTTTCGTAGCTTTTCTTTGCGCATCATTAAAATATGCTGGAACAGTGATCACCGCATCTTCTACTTTTTCACCCAAGAAAGCTTCTGCATCTTCTTTTAATTTCATTAGAACTTTTGCTGAAATTTCTTGCGGAGTATAAATTTTCCCTGCTATTTCAATCGCACAAGCCCCATTTCTTTCTGTGATATGATAAGGTAAACGATTTTTAGCTTCTTTTGCTGCTTCTTCATTAATCATTAAACCCATAATTCTTTTAATAGAATAAATTGTTTTTTCAGGGTTAGTAACCGCTTGACGCTTAGCACTATCACCTACTAAAACCTCGCCTTTATCAGTAAAAGCAACTACCGAAGGAGTGGTATTTTTACCTTCTTTATTTGGGATAACTTTACTCTCACCTCTTTCATACACACTCACACAAGAATTTGTTGTACCTAAATCTATACCTATAACTTTTGCCATTTTTTATCCTTTTTATTTAAATGTATTTTTTTAATTAATAATATGATTATATTTTCCATTTTCAATTCTCCATGCACACATATATAAAGCATGTCCGGATCTTTCTTTTCCGGTATTATTAAAATGGATTATAGAATACTGATTTCCATCTTCATATGTTCTAAAACTTCCATTTGCATCTATATAATTTTTAATAGATAGAATTTCCTCTTTTGTATATTTTTTTCCACTATCTTTTTTTTGCTTTGCCATCAAAAATCCTTTTTAATTTTATTTTGCAACACTAACTTTTGCTGATCTAATCACTCTATCATTCATCACATAACCTTTTTGTAAAAGCTGGACAATATGACCACTTTCATGATCAGCGCTTTCTACATGAAACATAGCTTCATGTAAATTTGGATCAAACTCACCATTTGCTTCTATAACTTTAACCATATGTTTTTCTAGTTTTTTCAAAAGCAAATCCAAAGTGTTTTGCACCCCTTCTTTAATTTTTAAACTTAATTCATCATTAGCTTCTACATTAATAGCCGCTTCTAATGCATCAACTACATCAAGCAAATCTTTAGCAAAACTCTCATTTGCATAAATCGTTGCTGAAATTTTCTCTTTTTCCATTCTTTTTTTGATATTTTCAAATTCAGCATTTGCTCTTAAATAAGTATCTTTTAACTCATTATACTCTGTTTGAAGCTTTTCTAATTCACTGTTTTGGTTTTCTGAATTTTCCACTGCTTCTTCTGGCATGGTTTCATTTTGCTTTTCTTCGCTCACGCAGCCTCCTTTATAACATTTAACATTGTTTAAAATCAGAGTAAACACTTCTAGCAAAAATCACATGAGATTCTTTTCCTAAAAATGTTCTCTTAAGCTTTAACCCCATAGAGCCTTCTTCAAACAAAGGATCAAATTGTAATTTTTCATTAAAATAAAATCCAATTTGCGGAGATAAAAGCTTAGCAAATTTATCAAAATGATAAATTTGCTAAGCTTTGCTCTCGTTATACCTATAGTAAATCTCTGTATGTTTTAACATAGCTATTTTTTCTAACAACTCCTTAAATTCCACTCTAAAAACTAAATTTTCAATGCCTTTTACATCAAGCCCGATAAGTCTTTGCAAAAAAATCAAACTATCATAATCAAATTTCAATACTAGTTCATTTATCCAAAATCCAGCACGATGAATTTGTTATTTACCGTGATAAGTTCTTGTAAAATCAACTCATCGCCACCATAAACTAAACTATATATTTCAAACTTATCAAGCAAAAACCCCAATAAAGCAAGATCATTAATCACAATCTCATCTTCACAAAGTTGCTCACACTAATAAGCTTTCATAGCATTTGCAGTTGGTATACGACCGCTACTAATATGAAGCTGCGTAAAACACCTTCATCACTTAGTTTTTTAAAATAAACTCTTATAGTTGAGGCAGGTATACTTACGGATTATTGCCCTCTAAATAGGTTTCAATGATAGTTTTTAAAATTAAATCCTTTTTACTATAAGACTTCATTATAAAACCTTATTTCGATTTTGTCACTCGATATTTTTAAGTGACAAAATAATTATACAACTTTAGTATAACAATGTCAAGTTATTTCTAAATAAAAATATTTAATATTATTTAGTCAATATGACTAAACTTTTTTTAGCTATAAGTTTACAATTTTAAATTATTTATTTTCAGTTTTTTTAAAAGAAAAGATAATATAATTTCGCCTAGCAATATTTTTAAAAGGTTTACAATAATGAAAAATCTCACTTTAAGAGAAAAGCAAGATCTTGAAGCTTATGTATTTTCAAATATAGAAAGAAAAAAAATGGCTTTAAGTAGAATTTTTAAGCTTTATTGTTTAAGACTTTTTAGGTTAGTTTTTTAATTTATATTTTTTCATCTCATCTTTAGTATAAGAAAGATCCTTAAATTCTGGAGATGAGATTAACTCCATACAGGTTTTATCTAAATTTTCCAATCCGCTTACTTGCATATTTGCTTGTAAATTTTCATCTAAATAAAGATCAAAAACTACGCATGCTTGATTATTGACTTTGTAAAAAATTTTCCCACCATTTTTCTTATCAAGTTGATATACTTGTAATTTATCGCTTTTGCTCATTTTTTTTATATCATTTGCAAAAGATTGATGTAAAGTATAATAAATCATAAAATCACGCATAACATTTTTAATACTAGCTATTTCTCTTCTAAGTTTGGTAAGGTCTTTAGAATACAAGCTTAAAAATTGCGAATTTAAATAATCATTTATTTTTTCTTTATTTAGATTATTACACGCAAGATGAATTTGTACAACATAAGCTTTATGCTTTGTAAGCACAATATCTACACAAGCTTGCTTGTTTTGCTTATACTCTAAAAACCAAGCCTGACTTGAATTTAAGTTGAGTGTATTTTGTTTATTATAAGCAAAATCATTCAAATCTTCATAAATATTTGCACAAGCAAACACACCCATTAAAAGCAGGTATAAAATTTTCATTGAAATAAATCTTTGTGATGATTTTTCAAATACTCCACTACTTCCAAAACTTCCTCAACTCCCTCTTTTTGAGTATTTTGACAAACCTCATCAATACAATCAATATACGCCTCTACAGCTTTTTCTAATTTATTTTTCTCAACCCCAGCAAGCAAGAGCATTGCCTCTAAAACGATACTTAATTCATATTGTAAGTTTTCTACTTCTTCTTTAAGATTGTTTGTTTTCATGATTGTTTTCCTTTAATTCTTTACTTTTGATCAAATCTACAAATTGTGCTTTGATGAAATCATAATTAGAGCTATCTTTATACGCAGCAAACAAACCTCCACTAGCATTTTTATGCCCTCCTCCATTAACCAAGCTTTTAGCCATTAAGCTTACATCGATTTTATTATTTGCCCTAAAACTTAAGGTTTTTCTTGAGCTAAGATCTACAAAAAAATCAAATTCAGGATTTTGCATTAAAAAATCATTTCCAATCACTGAAGTATTGCCTATATTAGAAGTAAGCAAACCCTTGTACCCTTTATAAAATATGCTAAATTTTTCTTTTTCAGCACTTAATTTTTCTACAACAAAATGAGAAATTAAATTACTTAAAGTGTCATTTTTTTCTTTTTTGAAGAATGATTTTTTTAAACTATGCAAATCATCATCTAAACGAATATGCGCATTAATTTCTTGAATATATTTTCTTGAAGCATCAAAAAGATGGAAAAGGTATTTTATATTCTCTTGTGCAAACATCACTCTATTTATCTCTTTTGCTCCAGAAACCATGCCAAGTAAAACTTTTCCCAATTCAAAACCATCATCTTCACTTAGCCAAATATCCACTGCATTTACCACATCTACAAACTGAGATAATGACTTATTTTCACCATAACATCTACTAAAAAAATCATAAACAATTTTTGTTGCACATCTTTTATCATCTAGAAAATACCAAGGATACTTTTGCATACACTCTAAGCCACTTTGATGATGATCTAAGAGCATAAGTTTGATTTTTTTGCCTTCTATGGTCTTTTGAAAATCTTCACATTGACTTAAGGTTAAATTTAAATCAGTGATTAAAATCACAAATTCTTCTTTAGGATTTTCTTTTAAATCCTCTTCGATATTTTTAAAAATAACACTAAAATTTTCATTAATCTCTTTACCATAATTAGAATTATAAAAACAACAATTCTTAAAATAAAAATCTAGCACATACTGACAAGCATAACCATCTAAATCAGTATGCGAAAGATGATAAATTTTCATATTTTTCCTTTATAGATTATCAACTTTGATAATGCCTTCTGTTTCAAATTTAGTATTTTCTGCAATTTCTGCAAAACTTAAAACAGTAATATTAATACCAAAATTCGAACAAATATCGGCGATAAATTTTCTAAGCTGTGGTTCAACACAAAGCAAGAAAGGCTTGATTCTTGTATTTGCTACACTTGCAAGCTCTGCTTTTAAAGCTTCAACCAAAGCCCCAGTTTGTGCTACATTGATCATCAAATGATATGTCCCATCTTTAAACTGCACATGTTCCATTAGCTTCGCAGCAGCAGCAGCATCAAAGATATAAAAACTAATTTGACCTTTTTCATCTACATATAAATTAGTAATCGCTCTTGCCAAAGAAGCTCTTACATGCTCTATGATCATATCCAAACTCTTACTAACTTCTGCTATATCACTAATTGATTCTAAAATCGTAAGCATATCTTTTATTGGGATATGCTCTTTAAGCAAGGCTTTTAATACCTTTTGAATTAAACCAATACTTGCCACTCTTAAACAATCATCTACTACAATAGGATAGTCATTTTTAATCTTATCTAGTAAATTTTGCACCTCTTGTTTAGTTAAAAGCTCTGAAGCATTTGCTTTTATAAGCTCGCTCATATGAGTTGAAATCACACTTGCTGGATCAATCACAATATAACCATTCAATGTTGCCTCATCTTTTAAAGATGAATCAATCCACAAAGCATCTGAATTAAAAGCTGGTTCTTTAGTAGCTATACCCTCAATAGGTTCAGTAATAAAACCACTATCCATAGCCAAGTATTTATCAGGATAAATTTCTGCACTAGCTATCCCTACACCCTTAAGTTTAAAAGTATATTCATTAGGTTTTAACTGTAAATTATCCCTAATTCTAATTTTAGGCATTAAAAATCCTAAACTTTGGGCTATATTACGTCTTGTAGATCTAATACGTTCTGTCAACTCACTTTCTGCTAGCTTAATTAGCCCATAGCCCAATTCTAACTCTAAAATTTCTAATTTTAAAATATCTGTAATTTTATTTTCTTCTTCTCTTAAAATCTCCTCTTCGCTACGTTTTTGAGGTTTAGCCTGCTCTTGCTCGTTATCTTCTTGAGATTTTTTACTCGAGACGGTATTGATTTGAATTTTACCTTCTTGTACTTGTTTTATCATATAGCCAAGCCCCAAAAACATCAAAGCCATAAACCCTAAAGAAAAATGTGGCAAGCCAGGCACCAAAGCAAAAATAAACAAAATAAATCCCACAATAAGCAAGGTCTTATACTCACCTAAAAGCTGATTAATAGAACCCTCGGCGAAATTATCCTCATCTTTGCTAGCACGCGTAATAATAATAGCAGTCGCAGTCGATGTGATCAATCCAGGAATTTGTGAAACAAGTCCATCACCTATCGTTAAAATCGTATAAGTAGAAGCGCATTCGCTAAGTTCCATATCATGCTGAAAATATCCTATCATAAACCCACCAATTAAATTTACAATAGTTATAATAATCCCCGCAACAGCGTCTCCTTTAATAAATTTAGAAGAACCATCCATTGCTCCATAGAAATTTGCCTCAGCTATAATTTCTTGACGTCTTTGGCGTGCAGTTTTTTCATCAATTAAGCCTGCATTTAAATCCGCATCAATCGCCATTTGCTTACCAGGCATTGCATCGAGAGTAAATCTTGCTTGCACTTCAGAAACCCTTGTACTACCTTTGGTTACAACCATAAAGTTAATCAAAACCAAAATACAAAAAATAACCATACCTATAACATAATTTCCACCAACAACAAACTCCCCAAAACTCGCCACTATATCACTTACAGCCGCTGGACCTTGATGACCCTCACTTAAAATCATACGCGTTGTGGCGATGTTAAGTGAAAGTCTAAAAAGCGTGATGATCAAAATCAACGTTGGAAAAGTTGTTAAATCTGTAGGTTTAGGTATATACAAAGAAATTAAAATAATCAAAACCGAAATGGCTATACTCAAAGCAAGAAAAAAATCCAAAACTATACTTGGTAAAGGTACAATGATAATTGCTAAAATAGCAATTATCACAGCTACTATAGTTAAGCTTTTTGCCTTTAATACCGGTGCAACAAGCGGAGCAACCCAAGGCAATACCAAGCTAAAAATATCTCTTTTAGCCATTATTTTGAATAATATCCTCTAAAGTAATAGAAATCAAAAAATCATCAATTTTATTTTGTAGCTTCACAAGCACGGGCATAATTTTGCAATTTTCTTCTTTTTGTGAAGGACAAACTCCATTACTGCATTCAAAAACATTGATGGATTTTTTTTCCACACTATTTATGATTTCTTTTAAAGTATATTCGCTTGGATTTTTAACAAGCATAAACCCACCTTTAGCCCCTTTGTAGGATTTTAAAAGCGAATCTTTAGCAAGCGCTTGCAAGATTTTAGCCAAAAAACTTTTTGGTATATCTAAAACATTTGACATTGTATCCACATCTTGTGGTTCTTGAGAATTGGCTATATGTATTAAAGACAACAAAGCGTATTCGCTAGCTTTTGTAAATAACACTTTTTTCCTTTCTAAAATATATAAAGTATAATTATTACGATTATGATAAAATTTTTATTATATCAAAAATAAGTCTTCTTCGATATTAAATTTCTTATATTTTAAAATTCAGCATTTTTTTTGTTTTTTTCGTTATAATTACATCTTTTAATTTTAAATACCGCTCAGGAGGTCTATTATGGCTTTAGATTCGGCTAAAAAAGCAGAAATTGTTGCAAAATTTGCTAGAAAAGAAGGAGATACAGGTTCTCCAGAAGTTCAAATCGCTCTTTTAAGTGCGAGAATTTCAGATTTAACAGAACATTTAAAAATCTATAAAAAAGATTTTTCTTCTCGTTTAGGACTTTTAAAGCTTGTTGGTCAAAGAAAAAGACTTTTATCTTATCTAAAAAGAAAAGATTATCAAGCTTACACTAAATTAATTAGCGAATTAAACTTAAGAGATAAATAAGCCTAGTGCTTATTTATCCTGCAAAACACCTTCCATTATTTTTACTTTTTTCTTAATTTAAGTTTTCTTTTTTTTGGTATTTTATTCACAAGAGTTTCACAGTGTGAATTTAAGCTCAAACTACCTAAAAATAGCACTTTAAGTTTTAAATTAAAAAATATTTTTCACATTTAAATTTATTGATTTTTAATGTTTTTTCACTTTTGCGATAAAAAAGCCATCAGCATAATCATCAGGTAAAACCCTTTTAGCAAAAGATAAATCAAATTCTTCGCTTTTTGCTTGGATAAATTGCACATTTGGCAATTCAAAATCAAGCAATTCAAGATGAAAATTAGAATTTCTCAAGGCATTCTCCAAAACAGCCTCATTTTCTTCTCTTAAAAAAGTGCAAGTGCTATAAACAAGTTCTCCGCCATGTTTTAAAGCTAACAATGCTGAATGCAGTAATTTTTTTTGTAAATTTGCAATTTGCTTGATTTCTTTAGTATTTTTTTGGATGCCAAAACCCATCTTTGCAAAAGTAGAACAAGGCGCATCAAGTAAAATTTTATCAAATTTAAGCGGACATGCCTTTCCTATCGTGCGTCCATCTTTTAAAAAACACTTTGCCATCTTCACTTGGTAAGTTTCTAAGGTATTTTTCAAAGTAAAAAAACGAGTCTTAGATAATTCACAACTTGCTAAATATCCTTGGTTTTGCATAAAATTAGCCAAATTCAAACTCTTTCCACCAGGAGCAGCACACATATCTAAAACACTTTCTCCTGCTTTTACACCTAAGGTTTTTGCACATAAATATGAAGCATAATTTTGTATATAAAACTTTCCCTCGCTAAATGCACTCATCGCACTTAATTTGCTTTTAAAATGAAATGGAATTTTATAGCAATATGTATCAATTTTTTTAAATTCTATCGTTTCATTTTTTAAAATGCTTTCGAGCTCATCATTTCCAATAAGTAAAGAATTTCTAAAAATATTCACATTTTTTTCTTGATCAAAGCTTTGAAGAATTTGCTCTTTTTGTGACTGTGTATAAATACTTTCTAAAGCTATACTTAAATCAAGCAAGGCCATAAAAATCCTTTAAAAATAAATATGCAGCTAAAGAATCAAGCTTACCATCTTTTTTTCTTAAATTTGCCACACCAAGCTCTTGTGCTCCTTTGGAACTAAAGCTCTCATCTACATAAAACACTTCTTTATCAAACTCTAACAAGGCAACAAAATGCTCCACTCTTTTACGCATTTCATCTTCACTTGCTCCACCTAAAGGAATTCCAACGACTAAAGTATCTATCTCATATTCTTTGATATGCTCTTGAACTTCTCTAGCTGCTTTATTGCGATTTTTTCTTATAATAGCCTCAAGTGGCATAACAATACTCTTATTAACACACAATGCCACGCCTATACGCTTTAAACCTATATCTAATGCTAAAGTTTTCATACACAAACTCTTATTTTTACTCCAGAAATTTCCACTAAACCTTCAAGCTCATATTCATAAACTTTATCGCCAAATTTTTGCAAAACTTTCTCTAAGTCATCTTCGTTTTTTATAAAATTTAACAAGTCATCTTGTTGCTGTTTACACTCAAGCTCTCCAAACATCGCTGCAAATTGCTGATAATCATAAAGCAATTTAGCTTTATTTTGAGCCAAAAGCAAATTAGTCCCTTCGCTTTCATTTTTTCTATGAGGAAGTACATAAATGGGTTTATTCATACTTAAAGCAAGTCTTGCACTTTGCATAGAACCACTTTTTAAATCAGCCTGTGCGATCACCACCACTTCGCTTAAAGCAATGATTAGTCTATTTCGCAGTAAAAAATCATAAGGCTTGGCTTTATAATCTGGTACATTTTCACTCAATGCTAAAGCATTGTTATAAATATCCAAAATATCACTTGTATTAGCTTTGGGATAAATTTCATCTAAGCCATTTGCAAAGATCGCTATAGTATGCGGATAAGCCAACCTTGCAGCGTGAATATCTACCCCCAAAGCTCCACCACTTACCACACACACTTTAGCTTTTTTTAAAAATGACACAAGCTCTATAAGAGAGTTTTTAGTATAAACACTCATTCTTCTAGAACCAATAATTGCAACTTTCCTAGATTCTAAAAGCTTCAAATTTCCTTTATAATACACCCTAGCAGGAGGATTTAAAAGTTCATCAAAAGCTTCAAGATGGTCAATAAATTTCATTTAAATACACAAGTTCAACCAAATCAAACAATTCCTTGCTTTGCACTAAGGCCTGAAAAGTCTTCTCACGTGGATGACCAATAGCTATAGCAAACCCTTTTTTTACCGCCTCATCAACTGCTTGCTTGAGTTGATTTTTAATATAAGCTATATTATCTTCATTATCTAAAAATACATCTCTAGCAATATATGGTTGATTATATTTGTTTGCCAAAATTTTAGCTTTAGAATTACCTATAGTTCTTGAATCTACAAAAATAAAATCATTTTGTTTAAAAACACTAAATAATTTCTCCATAGCCTGCTTATTTGCAGTAAATAAACTTCCTGTGTGGTTGTTAATAAATTTTACTTTTGGAAATTGTTCTTTTACAAAAGCCACACGCTCGCTTATTTTTTGCATGTCATCACTAGGATGTAAAGTATTTAATTCTGCCTTGTCATATTTTATAGCAGCAAGGGGCAAATGTACCATAAAAAAATCAAAATCCTTTGCAAACTCAGCTGTATAAGGATGGCGTTTATCAGGCGGAAAAAAAGATGGGATTAATCTTAAATTTGTTTTTTTAAGCATATCTACATGGGTGTGACTTGCCATATCATCTATAATAATTGCCAAGCGAGCTTTAGTATTTTTTTGCACTAGAGTTTGAGTTTTATTATCTTCGTTTTTATCTAATATATTTTGTTCTTCGTTTTTTAATTCTTTGCTTGCATTTTGCTCTATTACTTCTAAAAGTAAAGTTTGATTGTCTTCTGTAGTTTGATTTGATTCTATATCTATGGGATTTAAGTTTAAAATTTCACTAATATTTTTATCTAAAAATTCTAATTTTTCATTTTCTAAAGTAAAATTTATATCATTAAAACTAAAATCATTTTCTTGTTCTATTGCAGGAGACAATGGATTTTTTTTCACCATTGTTTGATTGTAATCTAAAACTTTATTTTTTTCTTTTTTTAAAAACAAAGATCCAAAAGCAAAGAGAAAAATACCTAATACAATCAAACAAAGTGCTAAAAGCACTTTGTATTTTTTACCTATCGTTTTCAAATTAGTTTTTATCTTTATCAACTAATTTTTTAGCACTAATCCAAGGCATCATAGTACGAAGTTTATGCCCTGTTTTTTCTATCAAAGAATCATTCATTAATTTACGCTCCGCATGCATTCTTGCAAAATTTGCTCTTTTTTCTAAAATAAAATCTTTTGCAAAACTTCCATTTTGTATCTCTTTTAAAACACCTTTCATTGCCTCTTTAGTTTCTTTAGTGATGATCTTAGGACCAGTGATATAATCTCCATATTCAGCTGTATTAGAAATAGAATATCTCATATCAGCAATACCACCTTGATAAATCAAATCTACAATTAATTTCATTTCATGCAAACACTCAAAATATGCCATTTCAGGCTCATATCCTGCTTCAACTAAAGTTTCAAATCCTGCTTGAATTAACGCACTAAGTCCCCCGCAAAGCACTGCTTGCTCACCAAACAAATCTGTTTCGGTTTCAGTTTTAAAAGTTGTTTCTATAATACCTGTTCTACCACCACCTATAGCACTAGCATAACTTAAAGCTAAATTTTTAGCATTTTTACTTTCATCTTGATGAATAGCAATTAAACAAGGAGTACCCCCGCCTATACTAAATTCATGTCTTACAGTATGACCTGGAGCTTTAGGAGCTATCATAATCACATCTATGCCTTTTGGAGCAACAATTTGTCCGTAATGGATATTAAAACCATGTGCAAATGCCAAAGTTTTACCTGCTTTTAATTCAGGTTTAATTTCCTCATTAAAAATTTCACCTTGAATTTCATCAGGAGCTAAAATCATAATCAAATCTGCTTCTTTAGTAGCTTCTTTTACACTCTTAACAATAAAATTTGCATTTTGAGCTTTTGCCCAACTTTGCCCACTTTCCTTCAAGCCTACGATCACCTCTACCCCGCTATCTCTTAAATTCATAGCATGAGCATGACCTTGAGAACCAAAACCTATAATAGCTACTTTTTTTGATTTTATTAAATTGATATCACAATCTTTATCATAATAAATTGATACAGCCATTATGCACTCCTAAAAAATTAAAATTAAAGCAAAGATTATAACTAAAAAATATAAATTTAATCCTTTTATGATAAAATTTAAGTTTTGAAAAATTACTATAAAGAGTCTTATGAAAGAATTATTTAATCAACTAAGTTATGGTCTAAATGCTAATGAAATTACCAATAAAAACAAGCAAATAATTAGAGAATTATTAACTTGTGATATTATTAAATTTTATAAAAACAAATACTATTTAAAAGATGGCTTTACTTTTGGTAAGATTGATATTTCAGCTAGTGGAACGGGATTTTTAGAAAGTTTTGATCCTGCTTTTAAGCGTGATTTGCTCATAGAAAATAAAAATTTAAAAGGAGCAAATTATGCTGATATAGTTGTGGCAAAATTACTCCCTCTTAAAAAAAAGCGTCCAAGTGCTAAAGTTATTTCAATACTCAAAAGAGCCCACGAAACTTCTTTGGTTATGACTAAAAAATACGGCGAAGCAGTCCTTGGAGTAAATATTCAAACAGGACTTACATGTGCCTTAAAAGCCTCTCAAAAATCCTTAAAAGCACTGCCTTTGGGAACAATTTTAAAGATAGAAAACCATGATAACAATATCACTGAAGTGATAGGACATATTGATGATGATTTTGTAGATGAAAAAATTTCTTTAGCACTTTTTAATAAAAATGCGATTTTTGATAATTTATGTGAAAATGAAGCAAGAGCTTATGGAGATAAAGTTGATGCAAGCATGTATCCATCAAGAAAAGATCTTAGAAATTTAAATTTTTGCACTATCGATCCTATAGATGCAAAAGATTTTGATGATGCGATTTATTATGATAAAAGCGAACACGCTATTTATGTAGCTATAGCCGATGTAAGTGCTTATGTGCATGCTTATAGCGCCATTGATAAAGAAGCAAGATCAAGAGGTTTTTCGATTTATTTTCCTCATATTGCCATACCTATGTTACCAAGGGCTTTAAGCGAAAATATCTGCTCATTAAAACCTAATGAAGATAGACTAGCATTTTGTTTTAAAATATGCTTAGATCAAAACAATGAAGTCATCAAAGAAGAACTTTTTGAAGCCATTATTAACTCAAAACGCCGTTTTAATTATGATGAAGTTGATGAGTACTTAAAAAACCGTGATGATTTAGGGGAGATTAATTGGCTTTATGATGCTTTTGCAATCACTCAAAATTTACGCAAAAAACGCCTAAAAAATGCTTGTGAGTTTAAAACCCAAGAACTTAGAATGACTCTAGATGAAAACAATCAACTCCTAAAAACACGTCTTGAAAGCGACACGGCCTCACATAATTTAATCGAAGATTGCATGCTTTTAGCTAATAAAGCTGCAGCAAAACTCATTGATATAGGAGTTTTTAGGAATCATTTAAGTCCTGATTATAAAAAAATAGATCAATTATTAGCTGATCTTTCAACGCTTAGTATAGATATTAATCCTAAAAATAATATCATAGAATTATTTAAAGACATTCAAGTCTTAGCAAATGAGCTAAATATAAGAGAAGAAGTAGATAAACTCATCATCAAGGCACAAAAAAAGGCAGAATATTCTAGTGAAAATGCAGGACATTTTGGCTTGGGTTTTGATAAATATACCCATTTTACAAGCCCTATTAGAAGGTATTCTGATCTTATTTTACATAGACTTTTAAAAGCTAAAATTAATCATGATGAAAAAATGTTTAATTATTTGCTTTTAAATATTCAAAGTACTTGCGAAGAACTAAGCATTTTAGAAAGAGAAGCAGATAAAGTCTCGTGGAATTTCATGGATAGAAAATTTGCAAGATGGGCAAAATACAACATAGGAAAAAAATTCAAAGCCTTAGTGATAGAAAATCAAAGCTCACTACAAGTGAAACTCAACGATGATATAAAAGGAGCTTTAATCACCATTATAGGTTCAAGAGCAAATTTATTAGAACATGTTGAAGTAGAAATCACTGAAGTGGATATTGTTAGTGCCAAAATTTTTGGAAAAATCACCAAGCATTTTAGCTTAGAAAGAAAGCAAAATGTATAAAAATCAACTCCAAAGCTTACTTAATAGCAATAATTTTCCTAATTATTTCTTGCTTTATGGAGCGGATAATTTCCAAATAGAGCTTTATACTAAATTTATTAAAGATAAATACTCTTTTGATGAGAGTTTAAGATTTTATTTTGAAGAATATGATTTTAAGCAAGCCTATGATTATTTATCTAGTGCTTCCTTATTTAGCGAAAGAAAACTACTAGAAATCAAAACTCAAAAGAAAATCCCAAGTAAAGAACTCAAACAGCTTTTACAGCTTTGTCAAAATTCACAAGATAATTATTTTTTACTTGAAATTTACGATGAAAGCTCCAAACAAAGTGAAGCGGAGAAAATTTTTGCTAATAATTTTTGTAGATTTTATAAAGTAAATTCAGCTAAAGAAGGTATAGAGCTTCTAGCTCTAAAAGCCAAAGAGTTAAACATCAATATCACACAAAATGCACTTTTTGCACTTTTTTACAATTTTAATGAAAATCTATACTTAGCAGCAAATGAATTAAATAAATTTAGCGGCTTAAGCATTGATGAAAAAATCATACAAGAACGTTGTTTTAGTTTAAGTACTATTAGCTTTGAAAGCTTTTTTGATAACCTCATGCAAAAAAAGGATCTAAGAGCTGATCTTGAAAATATTTTAGATCATTACAATGAAATAGCATTGATTAATGCCTTATATGCAAATTTTTCTAGACTTTTTAAAATAGCTTTACATATTAAAATTTATGGAAATTTAGATTTAAAAGAAATTTTAGGCTATGCTCCACCTATTTCTGTGACACAAAATCTTCAAAAACAAGCTCTTATAATTAAAATATCACAATATAAAAATATCTTTTTAACACTTTGTAATTGCGAATATGAATTAAAAAAGAATTCTAAAATAGAAAAAAAAGAATTTTTAATCGCAACACTTTTGCAACTTAGCTCAATATTAAAAAGTTAAATTAAGAAAACTTGTGGTAAAATAAAATTTGCATTTTATGCAAAATCCTTGCCTAATTTTTAGGCTTTATATCCACAAGGAGAAATTCAAATGAGACATTATGAAGTTTTATTCATATTAAAACCAACACTTACAGAAGAAGAAGTAAGTGCTAAGTTGGAATTCGTAAAAGAAGTCCTTACAAAAAATGGCGCAGAAATTGAAAGCGTAGTTCCAATGGGAACAAGAAAACTTGCGTACAAAATCAAAAAATACGAAAGAGGAACTTATTTTGTAATTTACTTCAAAGCTCCTACTAATTTAATCGCTGAGCTTGAAAGGGTATTAAGAATTACTGAAGAAGTGATAAGATTTTTAGTTGTAAAATATGAAAACAAAAAAGAAATCGCTGCTTGGGAAAAATTAAGCAAAGGTATTAAACAAGGTAAAAAAGAAATCAAAGCTAGTGAAAGTACAGAAGGCTAATTAATGTTTAATAAAGTCGTTTTAGTAGGTAATCTCACAAGGGACATAGAAATGCGTTATGCTCCATCAGGTAGCGCAATAGGTTCTTCTGCTATAGCTGTAACAAGAAGATTTAGCACCAATACAGGAGAAAAAAGAGAAGAGACCTGCTTTATCGACATTAGCTTTTTTGGAAGAACAGCAGAAATTGCAAATCAATACCTTAACAAAGGTAGTAAAGTTTTAATCGAAGGTCGTTTAAGATTTGAACAATGGAGCGATCAAAATGGACAAAATAGATCAAAACACAGCATTCAAGTTGAAAATTTAGAAATGCTAGGTTCAACTGTACAAAATAGCCAACAAAACAATTTTAACAGTCAAAATTATGGTTATAATCAAAATTTTAATCAACAACAAAGTTTTGACCCTTATGCTCAAGTGCAAACTAGAACAAACCCATCTAATACTTATCAAAATCCTCAGAAGGAAACCCCTATGAAGGAAATTGACATTGATAAATATGATGATGACACAGAATTACCATTTTAAAGGAAAAAATCATGGCAGAAAAAAGAAAATATTCACGTAAGTATTGCAAATATACAGAAGCTAAAGTCGATTTCATCGATTATAAAGATACAGTATTGTTAAAACATGCTTTATCAGAAAGATTTAAAATCATGCCGCGCCGTTTAACAGGTACTAGCAAAAAACACCAAGAAATGGTTGAAATTGCTATTAAACGTGCAAGACATGTAGCACTTATCCCTTATATTGTAGATAGAAAAGAAGTTGTTACTAATCCTTTTGAAGGACTATAATTATTAAATCAATCCCAAGCTTTTAAGCTTGGGAAAATAAAAGGTTGCTTTATGTTTTCAGATATAGAATCTGAAATTTATGTTATTTTACTTGCTTCTATTGCTATTATAGCAGTTTTAAATCCTTTTGGAAATCTTCCACAATTTATTGCAATGACTGAAGGTCTAGATGCTGATACAAGAAAAAAACTTTTTAGAAATATTATTTATACTGCATTTTGTATTGTTTTAGTTTTTTTACTTTCTGGATCATTTATCATGAAATATTTATTTAAAATAGATATTAATGATTTAAGAGTTGCGGGTGGTTTGATTTTAATCATTATGAGCACAAAAAATTTGCTTTTTACTCCATCAAGCACTCAATTTCAACACTATCAAGGGTTAAGTAATAAAGAATTATTGAAAAAAAGTATAGTACCAATGGCATTTCCTATGCTAGTAGGACCTGGTACACTTTCTACTATAGTGGTTATTTCAGAAGATCAAAATTTAGCTATAGCTATAGCTTCTGTGTTGCTTACTTTTGCTTTTATTTTTGCTTTATTTCACTTTTCAGCTACTATTGAAAAAGTCATAGGCAAGCTTGTACTTTATGTTTTTTCACGTATTGCTTTAGTTTTTATTATGGCTATGGGGGTAAAAATGATAGCCATTGGGGTTCAAACTTACATCCAATCTAATTTAGGATAAATAAAAAAACTTTTTTGCAAAAACACTTCTTCATTTACTGCTTTATTATCATTTAGCAACACGCTAATATTTACTGCTACAATGCTTTTTGCATTAGTATCATTTGTTATCAATTTATATCCTTTACACTCACCCAAAGGATAAGCATAATCAATTCGTATTTTTATATTATTATATTCAAAATTATATTCATTTAAGCATTCTTTACTCTCTAAATAAGCTTGATATAAAAAATACTTGGAAAGTTCTTTTGTATCATGGAGAAAAATCTTTCCTTGAGTATAAAGAGTTAAATCTTTTATAATTCTTGGAGAATATGAAGAAATTTTTATTATAAATACCATAACAAAAGAGATAAATAAAATAAAAGATAATGTATAAACCATAACAAAAGATTTTTTCATAAAAACATCCACTTAGATAAACATTCATTTTGATTTTTATCACATATTGAAACTTTTAGCGCCTTATCATCTTGCTTGAAAATAAGTTTTGAAATATTTTGAGCTAGTAAAAAAGATCGCTTGTTATGATTTAAATCATCTATTTGTATATAAATATTTTCATTTTCTAAATATACTCTAACATAAGCATATAAAACAGTATAAAATCCACTAAATTTCTCATTAAAAAAATGGATTTTCTCTTTATCATCAATTAGCACTTTATAAACTTTTGAATTTTTCATATCATAAAAATACATATAATCGTTAGCATATATTTTTAACTTTTTTTCACTATGCATATCTTTGTAATTACTTAAAATTCCTTTAGAAATTCCATCTTCTACAAAATGTAAATTACTTTTTGGACTAAAAGAACTTTCATTGTTTTCTAAAATAACACCGCTAAAATTTAACTTTTTTAACGATATATCATAAAAAATATCATCATTTGTACTCATATAACACTCAAAAGAATTACTTGTCAATGTCACATTTAAACAAGAATGATAAATTTTTTCTATACTAAATAAAGTTTGATTTAAATTTAAAAATATTGTGTTGGAATTTTTAATTTTGTAACTATAATTATAAAGATGTATGGTTGGATTACTTAAAATAGCAACCAATATACCTAAAATAACAAAGCTTAACACAAGCTCTAATAGATTAAAAGCTTTTTTCATCTATAAAAGCTTCTTCATAGGATAAATCTTTTATTTTTAAAGATTTTAGTTTAAACTCATCACTAGTGTATTCTAAAAAATTATAAGTATTTATATTTATTTCTTTTACTTTATATGAAGGATTTTGCATCAATAATTCTTTTTCTTCATTAAAAAGGATTTGATTTTGCCATATAACATCTAAAGATTTATTTACAAATATAAGATAATAAGATCCAAAAACAAAAGATAAAATTACAATACAAAAAGCAAGCTCTAGGAGACTAAAAGCTTGCTTCATTTATTTAAACTTGCGCTAAAAGCTTCAAAAAAAGCACCACGCAAAGCCTTTTTTTCCAAAACTTCAACTCCTTTAATTGTAACTCCCGCCGGAGAGCAAATTTTTTCTTTTATAATTGCTGGATGAGCATGATTAAACAAAGCACTAAAACTTTCAAAACAAGCACGCGTAAGCTCATAACTAAGCTCATTTTTTAAACCATTTTTAACACCTGCATTTGCTAAACTTTCTGCTATCAAAGCTAAAAATGCAGGGGCACAACCACTTAAAACCATAGCCACATCAAATTCTTTTTCATTTTGCAAACTTATAGCTTTTCCAAAAGTATTTAACAATGATAAGATTTCATTTTTATATAAATCATTTTCCATCAAATACGCAGTCGCTGAAGCTTTAAATTCAGCTGCTGTATTTGGCATGATTTTTATATAATTTTGCGCATCAATACAATGAAGTTGCTCAAAAGTAGTCTTTGCTAAAACCGAAATAAGCCATCTTGCCTTGCCTTTTAGTTTAACAACTACATCTTCTAAAGCATAAGGTTTAAAAGCCAAAATAATATTTTTATTTTCCATATCAAACTCATCATATGATATGACTTTGAAATTTAAGCTACTTGCTTTTTTTAAATCTCTTGCAACTACTATCACTTCATAAGCACCGCTTATACCTTTTGCTATAGCACTAGCCATAGCACCATTTCCTAAAATATAAATTTCGGACATTATTTCGATTGTTTAATAAAAGTCGAAATCTTTTCAGATTGAAAATAATTAGGATATTTGCTTGTATCTAAAATCACTTGCACCAAAGAATTATTATCATAATTCATCACAACGGGTGCTAAAAAATTTACCGTAGATTCTTCTAATGGTTCATTTATAGCCACGATAACAAATACACCAAAATTAGTCTGTTCATTTAAAGCTAACAACTCTTGATAATAATCAGGAACTTCAAAATCATAATCAGGACGGATCATATAAGGATCGATCATCACAAAAGAAAAATCTTTACCATCAAGGCTTTTTAGTCTATAAAAAACCTCATCTATTTTATAAAAATTCATATTTTTGGTATCTTCAAAACCTAAAATAGGACATTTAACTTCTAAGTTCATCTTGCCTCCTAAAATCTATTGACTAAGAAATTACAACCCATTAAGCAATTTTAGTTCCAACTTTTTAAATTACATTAATTAAAATTTTTTGATTATAATTTTAATTTAAAAATTAACATTTTCATAAACATAAAAACATTATAATTATAAATTATTAAATTTACAAGGTGATATATATGAAAAAAAATTTTATTTTTTCGCTTATAATAATAGGATTATTCTTAGGGGCATGCGGTTCTAAAAAAACAGAAGATTTATATAATCTTAGCTCTATGGAGTGGTATCAACAAATCATTAAAGATTTACAAGAAAAAAATCTTGAAGCAGCTGATAAACATTATACTTCCATGGCAGCTGAACATATTGCTGATCCATTATTAGAACAAACTTTGCTTATCTTAGCACAAGCTCATATTAATGAAGAAGAATATGAAATGGCAAATTTTTATCTTGATGAATACTTAAACAAATTTGGTGATTCTAAAAATGTCGCATACATAAGATATTTAAAAATCAAAGCTAAATTTGACTCTTTTGCTGTTCCAAATCGCAATCAAGCATTAATGCTTAAAACCATAGAAGAAATCAAAGAGTACAACCAAAACTATCCTAATGTGCAATATAATGATCTCATTGATACCATGTTAACCAAATTTAATCTTGCGGTTTTTTATCTTGATACAAGCATTGCAAAATTGTATGAAAAAAAAGATAGAGAACAAAGTTATGAAATTTATAAGCAAAAAATAGAAAATTCCGATTTTAATACAATCGAAATGATCAAACCAGAACTTCCATGGTATAGAAAAATATTTGAAGAAGGTATAATGTAATGAAATTAGAAAATACTCAAAACTATCCAGCAAAACTTCCTATCCTTGTGGAAGATGAGCTTTTTTTATATCCTTTTATGATAACACCTATTTTTTTAAATGACATGCAAAATATCAAAGCCTTAGATACTGCTTTACAAAATGAAAGCATGATCTTTGTTGCACCTTCAAAAATTGAAGGCGGACGTGGCTTTGATGATATTTATGACTGCGGGGTGATTGGAACCATTATGAGAAAAGTTCCACTACCTGATGGTAGGATTAAAATTTTATTTCAAGGTTATGCTAAAGCTAAAATCGTAGATGAAATTTCAGATGATCCTTTATATGCTTTAGTTGATTTAATTCATCAAGAACCTATTTGCAATACAAAAAAAGAAGCTATTATTGAAGTGGTTAGAGAAAAAGCTAAAGCTTTATCTACAGTTAGTCATTATTTTCCACCCGATCTTTTACGAACTATAGAAGAAGATGTTGAACCTAGTAGAATTTGTGATTTGATACTCAATTCTATCAAAATCAAAAAACAACAAGCCTATGAATTTTTTATCGAAACTAATTTAGAAACCAAGCTTTTAAATTTAATTGATTATTTAGCTAAAGAAATCGAAGCAAATAAAATTCAAAAAGAAATCAAAAATAAAGTTCATTCTAAAATAGATAAAGTCAATAAAGAATACTTCCTAAAAGAACAACTCAAGCAAATTCAAAGAGAACTTGGAAGTGATATACAAAAAGAAAGTGAAGTAGAAGAATACAACAAAAAGCTAGAAAAGAAAAAAGCTTTTATGTATGAAGATGCTTATAAAGAAATCAAAAAACAAATTCAAAAATATGAAAGAATTCATCAAGACAATTCAGAAGCATCTATGGTTCAAACTTATATCGAAACCGTTTTGGATATACCTTTTGAGCACTCTTCAAAGAAAAAACTTAACTTAAAAGATGTATCCTTGCAACTCAATAGCGACCACTATGCTCTAGAAAAACCAAAAGAGCGTATTGAAGAATACTTTGCAGTAAAAGAGCTTTTAGAAAAGCGTAAAATCAAAGACAAAGATGGTGCTAAAGTTATCTTGTGTTTAGTTGGGCCTCCAGGTGTAGGTAAGACTTCTTTGGCAAATTCAGTCGCAAAAGCATTAAAAAGAGAATTAGTCCGCATAGCCTTAGGTGGCCTAGAAGATGTAAATGAATTAAGAGGACACAGAAGAACCTATATAGGAGCTATGCCAGGACGCATTATACAAGGACTAATAGAGGCAAAACAAAGTAATCCTGTGGTTGTACTTGATGAAATTGACAAACTAAGTCGCAATCACAGAGGAGATCCAAGTGCAGTTTTACTTGAAATCTTAGATCCTGAACAAAATACGAAATTTAGGGATTATTATCTAAATTTTAATATCGATTTGAGTAAAATCATTTTCATAGCCACAGCAAATGATGCGAGCTTAATCCCACCTGCACTAAAAGATAGAATGGAATTTATAGAGCTCAGTTCTTATACTCCGCAAGAAAAATTCCAAATAGCCAAAAACTATCTCATACCTGATGAAATAAAAAAACATGGACTCAAAGAAAAAGAAATTAGCTTTGATAACGAAGCTATAGAATTAATAGTCAATGAATATACTAGAGAATCGGGCGTAAGAAATTTAAGAAGAAAAATTGCCGAAGTTTGTAGAAAATGTGTTAAAAAACTTCTTTTGGAAGAAAATATTAAAAACATTCAAATTAATGCTAAAAATTTAAAAGATTTTTTAAATAAAAAAGTCTTTGAAATAGAAAAACATGAAAAAGAAAATAAAATAGGGCAAGTCAACGGTCTAGCATGGACTGCAGTAGGTGGAGATGTATTAAAAATAGAAATCATTAAAATCAAAGGCAAGGGCGAGTTAACTCTTACAGGAAGTTTAGGCGATGTAATGATAGAATCAGCAAAAATTGCCCAAAGTCTTATTAAAAATTTAATTGATGAAGAACAAATCAAGGCACCAAAAAATCTTTTTTATAAAAAAGATGAAAGTGTTTATAATCAATACAATCTTCATATTCATGTTCCAGATGGTGCAACACCAAAAGATGGGCCAAGCGCGGGTATAACAATCACCACAGCCATTGCCTCTATTTTGAGCAATAAGAAGGTAAGATCTGATGTTGCAATGACAGGAGAAATTGACTTGATGGGTAATGTTTTACCAATAGGTGGCTTAAAAGAAAAATTAATTGCTGCTTATAAAGCTGATATTAAAACAGCCATTATTCCACATAAAAACTATGAAAGAGATTTGAAAGATATTCCCGAAGAAGTAGTAAAAAATATGAAGATTATTGGGGTGAAAAATTTACAAGAAGTTTTAAAAATAGCTCTTGTTTAAAAACTAGAAGCTTACGAAGCTTCTAGTTTATCCATAATTAATTTACTATCTTTTTCTAACTCTCTTATGTCACTAATAATTGAATCATAATCTTCTTTTGAAATATTTTCTTTTTTAGCTATTTCTATAGCTTTATTTGCAGAGTGTCGTATTTTTTCACTTTTAAAGTCCATTTCATTTTGAGAGATTAAAGGACAGAAAATACTTTTTGCATCTTCATCTTTACATAGATTAGAAATTGGATCAAGATTTTGTAAATTTTGCTGAGAACCATTAAGAGTTAAATAAACATCTGATTTATATAAAATATGATCTATTTTCATAGCAGATAAAGTTAAATCAGAAGCAAAATTAACAAATTCTTTTCCTAAGTGAGAGCTTTTATCCTCTAATTCTCTAAATGCTTCGCTAAAATCAGCAATTTTGCTATTAGAAGAATTTGCAATATCAAATACTTTTTCACTATTTTCTTGTATTGATCCAATTTCTTGATTCATTATTTGAATTGCCAAAGTAATTTCTCCTGTTGCTTTTTGAGTTTTCTCAGCAAGTTGTCTTACTTCATCTGCAACTACAGCAAAACCTCTTCCATGCTCACCAGCACGAGCAGCTTCAATGGCCGCATTTAGCGCAAGAAGATTAGTTTGATCTGCTATATCTCTTATAACTTCCACAATCGCATTAATACTTTGAGCATTTGATGCAAAAGTATCAACAGCATTTTTACTCTCATCAGCTACTTGCATCATGGAAGAAACTGAATCTTGCAAATTACCTACTTCTAGACCATTTTTTTGAGCAGTATCTGATATTATTTTAATATCACCAAACACTTCTCTCATCAACTTAATAATACCATTTAAAGCAGAAGATAAATCATTTAAATTTTTGTTTTGACTATTTAAACTCAAATCCATCAATTCTCTTGATAAAGCATTTTTGAAAACAGATTTTCCTGTTTTTTCTATACCGTCCAATGCTTTATTGATAAAATTAATATTATGAACAAAAATCCCTTTTAAACCTTCAGGAATAGCTCTTCTAAAATACTCGCCTTTTTGAGAACAAGCAATAGAGGTATTAATTTCCCTCAAATAAGCTTCCAACCCATCTATGGTATTATTAAGATTATCCGCGATTTCTTTAAGTTTTTTATTATTACATTTAATATACACAATTCTTGAATCAAAATTACCATTTTTTAATTCTCGACTAAGATCTAGAATTTTATCACTAAATTGATCTTCTTTTTTTAACAATATATAAAGAAAAACAAATAACAAAAGTAAAACTAAAGAAAATCCAAAAGAAATAAAATCCGTAGAATATACAGAATTTACACAAGATAAAACACCTAGTCCAATACCAATTAATACAATATTTATCAACATTCCTTATTCCTTTATTTTTGAATTTGCATTATTAATTCATTGTAACTCATCCCGTAGGATTTTACTATAGTATTTAGCTCTTCAAGTCCTGCTTTTATGCCACTTTCATTTTCTTTTCTTATAAGAACTTTATAAATTCCTTCTATAGTTTTAACAGCTTCTGCTTTAGGTTTTCTTCTCACCGAATAATAGTTTAAAGTATTTCCATTTGCGTCACAGGATGCAGTTATATTTGCAAAAACCCAATAATAATCATTGAATTTTGTTTTGTTTTTTACAAAAGCAAAAATCTCTTTTTTAAGCTGAATATTATCCCATAAATACTTAAAAACTGTTCTTGGCATATCAGGATGACGCATAATACTATGAGGCTTGTATAAAATTTCATCAATTTTATAATCAGAATAGTTCAAAAAATCTTCATTGGCATAAACAATCTCACCTTTTAAATTGGTTTTTGATGTTATTAAAACATCTGAAGTCAGATTTTTTTCTGAAGACATAACATAATCTCCTTAGTTTAAAATTTAAAATGGGAGAAATTATATCTTAATATGAAATAATAATTTATAAACAAAAATTTATCAAATTTATCTTTGAAGTTCCAAGATCAATTGATTATAACTCATACCATAAGAATTAACTATTTTAACAAGCTCATCTACCCCAGCTTTTATACCACTCTTTTCTTCTATTTCTAAAAGAATTTTATAAACTTGCTCTATAGTCGATATTGCCTCTCTCTTAGGTTTTCTTCTAACCGAATAATAATTTATGATATTTCCTTGTTCATCAAAAGAGGCTGTTACATTAGTAAAAACCCAATAATAATCATTTTGTTTGGTTTTATTTTTAACAAAAGCAAAAATTTCTTTTCCTTCTTGTATATAATCCCATAAACATTTAAAAACCGTTTTTGGCATATCAGGATGACGCACAATACTGTGCGGCTTATATAAAATTTCCTCCATTTTATAACCCGCATATTTTAAAAAATCATCATTAGCATAAATAATATCCCCTTTTAAGTCTGTCTTAGAGGTTATTAATGTATCTAGTTCTAAAATTTTTTCTTGCGACATTTTTTTCCTTATAATTTATTTATAAAATATTATATTTAATTTATCATAAAATTTCATTGAAATTAAAACCCTTATCATAAAGTATCCTTCTGACTAATTCTTGATGCTCCTTTCCTTTAGTTTCTAAGGTAATTGAAATCATCGCATCACCATATTCAAGCTTAGTAGAAAATCTATCATAATCAATTTTAACAATATTAGCATTAGCTCCTTTTATAGCATCACTCAAAGCACTCAACGCTCCTGGTTTATCAATCAAAGTTACATTAATAAGCATTTTTCTAAAAGCTTTAAACAAACCTTTTTCTATAATAATATTTAACATTTGCACATCAATATTTCCACCACTTAAAATCACACCTATTTTTTTATGATTTTTTAAATCTATTTTTTTATGTAAAAGTGCGGCAACTCCTGATGCTCCAGCGCCTTCAACTGTGATTTTATGTTTTTCAAGTAAATACAGTACTGCATTGGCTATTTCCTCATCATCAACTTGAATAAAATCATCAACACATTCAAGAATAATATCAAAATTAATTTTATTTACATCACGCACTGCTATACCATCAGCTATCGTTCTCACAGCTTTTGAATTAATCATTTTTTTACTTTTAAAGCTCTCATACATAGCAGGAGCTCCCTTAGCACTCACTCCAATGATTTTTATAGCAGGATTAATTTGCTTAGCAGCACTTGCTACACCACTAATCAAACCTCCCCCGCCAACTGGAGCCAAAATCATATCTAAATCACTAATTTCATCAAGCATTTCAAGCATTAAAGTACCCTGCCCTGCTATAATACTTTCATTTTCAAAAGGATGGATGAAATTTAAATGATGCTCTTTAGCATAATTTAGCGCATAAGCATAAGCCTCATCAAAATTATCTCCTTTTAAGATCACTTTTGCACCTAAATTTTTAGTCGCACTTACTTTTAATAAAGGCGTGGCTTCAGGCATAACAATCACAGCTTCTATATTAAATTTTTTAGCACTAATTGCTACTCCTTGCGCATGGTTTCCTGCACTTGCAGCTATTACACCTGCTTGTTTTTGTTTTTTAGTTAAATTAGCTATTGTATTATAAGCTCCTCTGATTTTATAAGCACCTGTTTTTTGCAAATTTTCACATTTTAAAAAAACATCAGTTTCTAAAAACTCACTCAAAAAAGAAGAGTGCACAAAAGGAGTTTTTAATACAAAATCGGCAATTTTTTGTTTTGCTTGATAAATTTTATTTAATTCAACCATGACTATCCTTTTTGTAGTTCTATTTTAATACAACGATCTTGAACACAATTTATACCATATTTTTTACATTTTTGCATGATTTCATTATTAACAATACCAAGTTGCATCCAAAAATTTTTAATATTTTTACTCAAAAGATCTTCAAAAATTTCATTTGCAAAACTTGCTTTTCTAAACATTATAGCAGTATCAATTTCAAAAGGGATTTCTTTTAAGTTTCTATAAACTCTTTCATTTAAAATAAAATCTTCTTTAGGATAGATGGGATAAATTTTATAACCTAAATCTTGCAAATATTTACTTACAAAATGGGAAGGTTTATCTTGATTAGGACTAAGTCCTATGATGGCTATATTTTTCATAGAACTTAGTATTTTATGACTATCGCTCAATGCTTTTTCCTTTTTAGAGCATTGTATCTAAAATCAATTTAACAAGAAGCTTTTTTATAATCAACAAACAATATAAAATCAAAGCTATTGCAACTAATAAAGCACAAAAGTATAAACATTAGCAAAACCACACTTAGCTCTATAATACCTAGCAAATAAGAACTCACCCCTATGTCAAAATCTAAGGCTATAAAATGTAGGATTAGTCAAACCTATTTTATCTTTAGGTGTAAGTTTTATAGCTAAAGCTTGAGCACTTGAAATAGCATTAGCATAATCTAATGCACAAAAAATTCCTGATAAAATAATCGTATAAAATTTTAATGCAAAAGCAAACATACTGTAAAACTCAAAAAGGAAAAAATCATCACAATGTTAGCACCATATTTATCAAACACTTTACCAGCAAGTGATCTAAAAATCATAGAAAACCCAGCATATATCACAAAAAACATAGATCTAGCAAAAGCTAAATTTAAACTTTGAGCATAAGCACTCATATATGCTATAATAGCACCAAAAGGACATGTGGTTAAAAAGGTTATTAAAGCTAAATTAAACTGATTTTCAAAATAATTATAAATACTAAATTTTCTTTTTATATGATGATGTTTTTTAAATCTTCTTACTTTAAAAAACAGATAAAACCAAAGCTAAAACACTATAACTTTTTTATATTGACATCATCAATAATAAAACCAAAATAAAATCTGAAAAGTAAAGCACCTATAACAAAAACTCTCATAATAAGACCTGTGGTACTAGTTTGAAGGTTTAAAACACCCAAAACATAATCTGCACTAGAAATAGTACTCATACAAAAAAACAAGACAAACAACAAAATTTATCTCAAAAATACAGAAAAAATTTTCATTAAATAAATTATATTTTTTACTAAGACCCATGAAAAAACCTTTCTTAAATTTTTCATTGATATAATCAAGTAATTTTAAAAGTACCTCTTGATTATGAGAAATCCTTTGTAAAAAATTAATTTATTAAATCAACTATTTTAGTAGTAGCAAAGATTATATAAATTCTAACTTATATAAAATTTTTCCTTAAATATACTCCACATTTAAGATGAAAAAAAACTAATAAATTAATCAAAAATTAAATTTTGTAGCTTTGTTATAAATTTCAAGTTTTTATTTTAAATTTACAAATATTTATAGTATTAACAAGCTTAATTTAGTTTAAATTAAACCATGATTTCAGAGGCTTTATTTATACTAATAATAGAATTTAAAATTTTACTTGCATTATTATTTTATAATGTTTAATATAATTTAACACAAATCAATAAATTTTACCACTAAGTATTGTAAAATATTAAAATTATCACAATAAAGGTTGTAATCATGATCAATATTTATCCTTATATACTAATAATACATTTATTTTGTGCTATATTTTTTATAGGATTTTTATTTACCGAGGTATTTTTGTTAAGAAAATTAAATTTGGATATTAAAAATACAATTAAAATAATGCCACCTATTGTATTGATTTTATTTCTTAGCGGTTTATATTTGGCTCATTTTCATTTGAATTCATTAAATTGGATATTTGTTTGCAAAATATTCTTTGCTTTATGTATTTTTATATTAATACTATTTTCTCTTTTTTATAAAATAATCTTAAAAAAACAAAATCCTTTTCATGCATATATTCATCCTATTGTATTTATTTTTACTATAATTATTGTAATATGTGCAAAATTAATGTTTTATATTGTTATTTAATTTCAAATAAATACCACATTCAAGATGATTTGTATTTGCAAATTGATCAAAAAATGCAAATTTAGATATTTTGTGAGTTTTACATAATTTCTTAAGATTTTCTCTTAAACTAATAGGATTACATGAAATATAAATGATATTTTCATAATTTTTAATAAGCTCAATCACACTTAAATCAAGTCCTGCTCTTGGTGGATCAACTAAAACATGAGATATACTAAAACTATCTAAATTTATACCTTTTAAACGATTAAATTCTCTTTCCTTTTTTAAGGCTTGACTTAATTCTTCGCTAGAAAGTCTTGTAAAAGATATATTTCCAATAGAATTTAAAGTGCAATTTTTTAGAGCAAATTCGATATTTTTTTTAGAAATTTCAGTTGCTAAAATCTTATTAAAATACTTTGCCAATACTATAGTAAAATTTCCATAACCACAATAAAGTTCTAATAAATCTTTTCTATCTTCTTTTTCTAATAAATCAACCACCCATTCAATCATTTTTTCATTTATAGTTGTATTTGGCTGTATAAAACAATCATTATTAAACTCGTATAAAAATTCATTTGTATTGATGTTTAAAATTTGTCTTAAATTTTCTCCATTAAATACAAGCTTTTTACCCCTACTTCTTGCTATGAGCTTAAGGTTTAATCTTGTAGATAATTCTTGTAGATCATGTATGATGGTTTCGATATTTTTATGATAAAGCAAGGTTGCACTTAAATCCAACTTAGTCGCTAAAAATTCCACTCCAAAAAGTTTATGTTTTAAATTTTCATTTAGATTATTTAATAAAATAGGCATATATTCTTGAATTTTTTCATCCGCTATATCAAATTTCTCAATAGGAGTTTTTTTCTTATTTTTAAACATTGCATAAGAAATTTCTCCATTTTCATGATGATATATAGAAAACTCTGCCCTAGTTCTATAAGCTTTTAAAGGTGATTTAAAGCACTGAATTTCTCCATCATATAAAGAAGAAAACAATGCTTTGTTTAAAGCAATTTTTTCTTCAAAATGCATTTACTCATCTACCTTTTTGCCAACTACAAAAAGCAAAGCTATCATAGCTAATATTCCAAAAACAAGCCCAAGCCATACATTAAGTCCTAGTGCTACTGGTAAATAACCACAAAGTATACTAATAGCACAAACACTTAAAGCATAAGGCATTTGTGTACTAACATGCGCTAAAAGATCACACTTGCTTCCCATAGAAGAAAGAATAGTCGTATCAGAAATTGGCGAACAATGATCTCCAAAAATCGCTCCCGTTAACACACCTGAAATATTAATAATCATATATTGGTGCAATTCTAAGCCATTTAAGTCATTATGCACCCCAACAGCCATTGCCAAAGGAATAGCCAAAGGCATTAAAATACCCATAGTCCCATAACTAGTTCCTGTTGAAAAAGAAATAATAGAAGCAAAAATAAAAATTACAGTTGGCAATAAATAAATAGGTGTTTTGTCTGAAAAAAGATCGATTAAATACTTAGAAGTTCCAAGATCTTTAATCACAGAAGCAAGTGACCACGCACAAAGTAAAATAATTACTGTCATAATCATAGTCCTCCAACCATGTGTCCAAACCGCAATCGCCTCTTTTAAAGTAAATATTTTTCTATACATTCCTAAAATAATAGCTACTATGGTGGCTAAAAGCGCTGCTTGAAACAACACTACCGAAGCATCAGCTGCGCCAAAAGTTTCTCTAAAAGCAAATAAACTAAATGGCGCTACATCAATTTGTGTTTTAATACTTGCATCATCTAAAGCATTATAGCCACTAAAATAAAAACCTATAAAAGAAAACACAATTAACACAGCCAAAGGTATGATCGCATTAGAAGCTTGTAATTTTACATGTTCTTTTGGCTCTAATACCTTATCTTCTATATTGTCAATTTGCTCATGTCCATGAGAAAATTTACCCGCTCTAGCTCGAAGTTCTGCTTTTAACATAGGCCCAAATTCTCTACCTGTATAAATTGTCAAAACAACAAAAATCAACATAAAAAGATTGTAAAATCTATAAGGTAAGGTTTGCACAAAGATTTCAAAAGCGTTAATTTCTTCTTTAGCTATGCCAAGGTGAGCAAAAGTTGCATTATCGATTAGATCATATCCACTACGAATTAAAGAAATTTCAAGTCCTATCCAAGTAGAAATAATAGCAAGGCCAGTAATTGGCGCTGCGGTAGCATCCATAATAAAAGCAAGTTTCTCACGGCTTACTCTAAATTTGTCAGTCACTGGACGCATAATAGGTCCTACGATTAATGAATTAGCATAATCATCAAAGAAAATAAAAATCCCCATACACCAAGTAGCAAATTGCGAACTTTTTGCTTGTTTGGCCTTAGTAGAAAGCCAAACGGCCACAGCTTTAGTACCCCCTGTTTTAGTAATCAGAGCTACAACCCCACCTATCGTTAAAACTTGAAGCAAAATACCTGCATTACCAGGACTTGCCATGGCATTTACCACTTTAGAGATAAATCCTGTAAAAGAAGCTATGATAGCATGATAAATACTATTTTCGATAAGCCCCAACATAAAAGTACCACTTAATGCACCAATAAACAACGAAAGCACTACATCTTTAGTAATAAAAGCTAAAATAATAGCTATCACCGGTGGCAAAAGAGTCCAAACCCCAAAAAGCTCTGCATTTGCTTGTGTATCAGCAAATAATAATAAAGGGGCTAATAGTAAATAAAAAATTCTCATATTTTTCCTTAAGTTTTTTTATATTTTTTCGCTAAAAGTTCCTGCCCATGTTTGAGTCACAGGCATAAGTTCGATTTCGTTAATATTAATATGCTCAGGCAAGCTAATAATAAAAGTAATAATTTTTGCTATATCTTCAGCTTTAATATATTTAGTATTTTCATAAATCTCATCAGCTTTTTTAATATCACCTTTAAATCTCACTTCGCTAAATTCAGTTTTACAAAGTCCTGGAGCAATATTAGTTACTTTTATATTACTTCCGCGCAAATCCGTTCTTAAAGCCTTAGAAAATTGTGCCACAAAAGCTTTCGTGCCACAATAAACATTGCCTCCATAATAAGGCACATTAGCTGCAATTGAACCAAGATTAATCACATGAGCATTTTTTACCCTTCTAAGTAAAGGTAAAGTAGCTCTTGCTATATATAAAAAGCCTTTGATATTAGTATCTACCATGGCTTCAATATCTTCAATATCTAAAGAATCAAACTCATCTAACCCTAAAGCAAGACCTGCATTATTAACAAGCAAAGAAATATTTTGTAAATCTTGAGGTAGATTTTCAATTGTTGCAAAAACTGCTTGCTTATCCCTAACATCAAGTACTATAGGGTAAATTTTATCTCCATAAAACCCTTGTAATTTTTCCAATCTTTGCTTGCGCCTTGCTATGGCTATAACTTTATAATCAAGCTCTATTAAAGCTTTTAAACTTTCCAATCCAAAGCCTGAACTTACCCCTGTTATTAAAGCAATTTTCATGGTTGCGCCTCTTCATATAACATCAAATTTTCATTTTCTTTTAAACCAAGTTTTTTTAAAAATTTAATATTTTGTTCTTTTTTTGCAATGATGGCAAAATCAAGAGCATTAAATCCTAAATCATCTATTTCTTTATAATTAGCTTTATAATCTATAAGCAACTTAAGCATTTTTACATCTGCGTAATTTGCCCCGTGCATAAAGATATTTTTAGAAGTATGCTCAAGCGCACATAAGGTGATAAAATATGGCGTATTACTTCCCATACTAGCAATAGAAAGTTTTTCATTGTCATTAATGTATTTTTGATTTACATTTGCACCATTTTCAAGCAAAAGCTTGGCAACTTTATAGTTGTTATATTCAACAGCATAAAACAACGGTGTTTTACCAAAAGAATTTTTATAATCAACCACCGCTTCATTTTCAAGCAAAAGCTTAACATTTTCTGCATTATCTAGTGCAAAAAATAAAGCAGACTCATAACCTTCATTTATTTTTACACCTAATTTTATAAATTCACTTACAATTTCACTTTCTCTATTATTTAACAAGGCTGATTTAAAACCATTGTTTAATTCTAAATTGCTAATTTTTTTAGTATAAATGTATTCTTTAATCTGCTCTAAAGAATTATTTTTATTAGCTACAAATTTTTCAAAGTCTGAAACATCTTTAAAAATTTTAGTCTCACCAACTGCCCAGTTTAAAAATTCATTCAAAGCATTACTAGCAAAATAAATTGCACTTGCTTTATCTAAATTAAATTCCTTTTGAAAATATCTTGTTAAAGGATTAATCGCATTGTTATATTCTTTCCAAAATTCCTTAAAAAGTTTAAAATTTCCAATGCTTTGATAAGCCCAAAATCTAAAATATGCTTTTAATTTTGCAAATTTTTCTTCGAGTATTATAGGATCTTGTAAAGTCTTTTGATGGCCTTGTGGATCAAGTGCAATTTCTAATAATTTAAAATCAAATTTTCTCAAATCACTAAAATATTCTCCACCCATACAAGCACTATTGCTTCCCCTAATTTCATTAGCAAGCTCATATAATCTTTTTGTGATTTGATTATTTTTTAAAGAAAAATCGCAATTTAAATCTACTTGAGCAAAATCTTGAGAAACTTGCGGTTTAAACTCTTTAAAAAAATCCATCTTATTTTCTTTGACATACCCACAAGTATAATCTAAAGCTAATGCATTTAAACTTATAATCAAACTAAATAATAAAATCTTCAAATATTTTCCTTTGATATAAATTAAATCACTATTTTAACTAAATTTTTGCTTTAATAACAATTAATTAATTTAAAATTCATACAATGCTTGCTTTTAAAATAAGGAAAAATATGTATAAAAATTTTTATAAAGCTAGTTTTGCTTATATTCTTTTACAAAGTGATAAAGATAAGCTTGTTAATGTTGATTTTGCTACATACAAGCCTAATTTCACCAAAGATAAACACCCTATTTTAGAACAAGCCTTAGAAGAATTAGACCTTTATTTTAACAAAAAACTCTTTGCTTTTAACACATCCTTAGCTCTAAAGGGGAGCGAATTTGAGCAAAAAGTATATAAAGCTTTAATTAAAATTCCCTATGGACAAACTAAAACATATCAAGAAATTGCTTCTTTTATCAATCATCCAAAAGCTTTTAGAGCGGTAGGTAATGCAAATTCTAAAAACAAACTTGCAATTTTTATACCTTGCCATAGAGTGGTAGCTAAAAATCACTTAGGCGGATACAATGGTGGTTTATTTATTAAAGAAGCTTTACTTAAATTAGAAGGTGTGCTTTAAAATGCCTAGTTTATTACTAGCAAGTTTTATTTGGGCTTTTTCTTTTCCATTAATTGGGCATTTTATAACTTTAGAAATGGATAGTTTTTTTGCTGCATTTGCAAAAGTTTTTTTGTCTTTATTAGTATTTTTGCCTTTTTTAAATTTTAAGCTGAATTTGCATTTAAAACTAAAACTCATAAGCATTGGAGCTTTACAACTTGGTATGATGAATTTATTTTATTATCATTCTTTTTTATATTTAAGTGTAAGCGAAGTAGCGCTTTTTACTATCTTTACGCCTTTTTATGTTGTGTTTTTTTATGGGCTTTTTTCAAAAAATCTTAGATATTTATATTTTATAAGTATTTTTATATGTATTATAGGTGCTTTTGTAGTTAAATTTGATAATATTAACTCTAATTTTTTATATGGCTTTTTACTTATTCAAGGAGCTAATTTGGTATTTGGCGCTGGACAAAGTTTTTATAAAATTTTATTAGAAAAAAATACAAATTTAAGTCAAAAAGAAGCTTTTGCTTATTTTTATTTAGGTGCAATCTGCGTAACCTTACCTGCTTTTTTATTTTTTGGAGATTATAATAATTTACCATCCAATTTAAGCTCCTGGATAGCTTTGATATATCTTGGTACTATTGCTTCAGGGCTTGGATATTTTTTATGGAATAAAGGCTCTACTGAAGTAGATAGTGGAGTTTTAGCCTTGATGAATAATGCCATTATACCTATAAGTATTTTTATCAATATGAGTATTTTTGGAGTAGATGTAGAGCTACTACCTTTTTGCATAGGGACTTTAATCATTCTTTTTTCGTTTTTTATACATAAAAAAATCATGCATTATTATGATAAGAAATCTTGCTCAAATACAAACCACTAGCAGGAGCTAAAAATCTACAATGAGCTTTTTTAGCATTGATTTGTTCTAAAAGCTCATTTTGGCTCATTTTTCCTTCTAATACCTTTAAAATACTTGCCATCATCATTCTAATTTGCGATCTTAAAAAACCATTTGCTTCAAAATAAAACACAGTATAATTTTTATAAGCATAAACTCTAGTTTTATACATTTTTCTTATACTTGTTTTATTATCAGAGCCTTCTTTTTGAAAGAGTTTAAAATCATGTTCTCCTTCAAATAAAAAAGCAATTTCTTTGGCTAATTTAATATTTATTTTTGGATAAAAATGAACATAAGAAGCTAAAAAAGGATTATATTTCTCATGGCTTATGATATATCGATATGCTCTTTTTTTCACATCAAAACGCACTTGGAAATTTTCTTGCATTCTTTGAATATGCTTTATATGTATAAATGGGTGCGCAAAATGATTGATTTTATTTTTTAAATACACAAAATCTTTAAAATGTTCTCCCACTTTTACACAAGCAACTGCATTAAATGCATGCACACCTTTATCAGTTCTTGAAGCAAATAAAGGCTTTTCATAAATACCTAAATGTGATAAAGCCTGCACTAAAGCATCTTGGACACTAAGCTTATGTGGTTGGGTAGCTGAACCTTGAAATTTAGAGCCATCATAAGAAAAAGTTAATTTCAAAAGCATTAATACTTACTTGCAATTTTTGCTTTAAAATAAAACAAAGAAGCGATTAAAAAGCTTGAAAAAATCACAGCAATAGCTACAAAAGGAGGATTATAAAAACTAATCAAAAGCGTAAAATAAGCAAAAATAATCACAAAAATTCCAAAATAAGCAAAACCTTTTTCATAACGATAAGTTACTATACCAAAAGAGAGTGCAAAAAGCACACTAGCTAAAGGAAATAAAGCTATAAGAATATAAATAACAAATTCTTTTGCCTTTTCTTTATTATTTGTCACATCAGACCAATACCCATAAAAACTTTTGGTATTTAATTCCTTAGAAGAAAGTTTGCTTTTAATTAATAAATTTTTAAAACTCGAAATATGCCAATCTTCTTCCTTAATCTCATAAGCTTTTCCCTCATCTAGTTTAAAAGTAATCACTCCATCATTTGTTTCTAACTTTCCTTCTTTGGCTAAAATCACTTGTTCTTTATCTTGTGAGTTTTTCTTTGGATGATACATTATGATATTTTTATAAGTTTCATCAGAATTTTTAGTATCAATAAAAACAAGCCATTCTCCATATCTTTGTCCAAATTCTCCTGTTTTTATACTTACTTTAGCACTAATTTTTTTATAATCTACAAAATTATCAAAAAGTTCAAAAGATATAGGTATAAAAACCAAAACCACAACAAGCATAAAAGCACTTACTAAAGCTGCAATTTTTGCAAAAAAACTTGCTATCATACCTGGAGCTATGCTCAAAGCAAATAACACTGTGCTTTCATTTTCCCTAGAAAGTCTATAAAAGGCCAAAGTTAAAGCTATGAAAAAAGATATGGGTAAAGTAAAAATCAATATCTTTGGCAAAAGAAAAATATACAATTTGATTAACTCAAAAAAAGTAATTTCAATATAAGCAGTAATTTTAGCAAGTTGTATAAAAAATATAATCGAAACAATAATAAATAAGGTAAAAAACAAAGACAACATTGTGCTTAAAAACTGATTAAGCAAATACTTATAAACTAGTTTCATAATATACTTTCTATACTTAGATTAATCAAAATTCCACAAAATAGAAAAGGAATCATAGGCATTTGATAATCTTTCTTAGCTATTTTTATAAACATCAAAAGACTTAAAAAACTTGAAATAAATAAAATCAAAAAGCCTTTTTCATAGCCAAAAATTCCAAAAATCAAAGCTATTATTATAACATCACCTTCCCCTAAACTTTCTAAAATTTCATCTCTTTTTTTAAAATTTTTAATAAAGTTAATCATACTTTTTAGTATAAAAATTAACCCTGCCCCAAAACACACTCGAAATAAAAAGCTATCTTGAAAATTTTCTAAATTTAAACCATTATGTAAAAAATCAAAATAAAAAGCCAAAATAAATAAAATCCAAAGCCAAAACTCACTCACTGCTTTTAAGTAATAATCCATCCAAGAAAGTACTAATAATACAGCTAACATACAAGCAAAAATTAAAATTTGAAAAGCATCTTCAATTAGATAAAAAGCAAAAACAAACAAACATGCACAAATAAGTTCATTAAAAGGATAAATCAAAGAAATTTTTTCTTTGCAAAAAGCACATTTGCCTTTTAAAAATACAAAAGATAATAAAGGAAAAAGATGATAAAATTTTAAAGTTTTAAGACATTTGGGACATTTTGATCTTGGGCTTATTATGCTTTCTTTATTAATTGTTCTTAAAATCACAACATTGACAAAAGAACCCACGCAAAGCCCTAGCAATAAAAAGAAAAATATCATTTACCAAAGGTTCTTTTGCGTTTTTTAAACTCAGCAATGATATTTGCGATTTCTTTTTTAGTAAGTGCAGGAAATAAAGTTTGACTAAAATAAATTTCTGCATAACTTGACTGCCATAATAAAAAATTTGAAATTCTTTTAGCACTCCCTACCCTTAAAAACAAATCCACATCTTCACTTAAGTCAAGATTTGCCTGTATATTCACTTCATTAATTTCAAGATTTTTTTCAATCACCTTTTTAACCGCTCTAACTATTTCATCCTTACTTCCATAGGAAATAGCTAAATTTACACATAATTTTGTATATTTTTTAGTTTGTTCTTGAAAATTTTGTATTTTTTTTAAGGTTAATTCATCTAAAAGACTTAAATTTCCTATAGCCTTAAAACGCACTTTATTGGATATAAATTTATTTAAAGATTCATCAAGATATTTATTTAATAGCTTAAAAAGAAATTCCACTTCTTCTTTTGATCTTTGCCAATTTTCTGTACTAAAAGCATAAAGGGTTAGATTTTGAATTTTTTCATCCATACATACTTCTATGATTTTTTCAACAACTTTAGCACCTTGACTATAGCCGATTTTTTCTAAAAGTCCATTTTTTCTAGCCCATCTTCTATTGCCATCCATCACCACAGCAAGATGTTTTAACTCATTCATTCTATCCCTTTATATCCATCAATCTTTTAAAAACAAACATAGGATTAAGCGTACTAACTACTTCAAATTTAAAATACTCGTTTAAAAAATGTGCTACTTTAGTAAAAGGTGTTTGTATGCGTGTGATTTTACCATTATCAATTATAATTTTTAAAGCACCAAAAATTTCAAAATACAAATATACCTCTAAAATATTTCCATTTTTCTTAGCTTCAAGCAAAGCCCTATTCCCCTTATAAACAAAAGGTATATGATAAATTCCTTCAAAAAACGCAAAAAACATTTCCTTGTAAATTTCAAACTCATACGCGCTTTTACTTTCCATAAGTCTTTGAATAATGAATTTTTTATACCAAGCTTTTTCATCGCCTTCTTGCAAAAGTTTTTCTATAAGCTCAACTCCTTCTTCAAAAAGTCTAATTTTAGGCTTTTTCAAAAGATTTTTAAAAGAAATTACACCTTTATCTTCATAAACTTCAGCTAAATACTCCTCCCCTACTTCAAGTTCTATCATACTTTTTGTTTCAAGCTTTTTAGTGTTTAAAAGCAATACATAGCGATTATATGCACGTTTTTCTAAAATTTGCATTCTTACAGGCAAGGTTGAATTAATGATATTCACCAAAGCTTCCTTAATTCTTGCGCTAAAATAAAGCCAAGTTTTTCTTTGCTTTGTTTAAAACTTTGAGAAATATTATCTTTAGTAATAAAGCAAATGCTATTTTCATCACTTCCAAAGCTCATTTGCTCATTTAAGACATTTAAACACACCATATCTAAATTTTTACTAATTAAAGTTTTTTTAGCATTTTCTAAAGCATTTTGCTCATCAAATTCCATTTTAAAGCCTATTTTTTTGCCTTTAAAATCTAAATTTTTTAAGATGTCTTCATTCAGCTTTAATTTTAAATCAAGTCCATTTAAATGCTCATTTTTCTTAATCTTACCCTTATAAGCCTCAAGAGTAAAATCACTCACAGCAGCAGCCATAATTAAAGCATCAAAATCTTTGTATTTTTGCAATTTTTCTTTTAGTTCTAAAGAAGATTCAAATTTTTCTAATTTATAAGGTGTTTTAAACCCTACTGAGCTAACTAGCACCACCTTAGCACCTAAAAAATATAAAGCATCAGCAACCGCCTTTGCCATTTTTCCACTTGAAAAATTACTAATACATCTTACATCATCAATTTTTTCTTTAGTCCCGCCACCGCTTACAATAAAACTTTTATTTTTAAAAAAATCTTCTTGCATTAGACTTCTTTTTAAAACATTTATAATACTATCAAGCTCAGCCAAAGCTCCTAAGCCCTCATCTTTACAAGCTAGAGTTTTAACTATAGGATCAATGATAATATAACCTTGCTCTTTTAAATTTTTTAAAGAATTTTGAGTGCTAAAATGTAAATACATGTTTGTATTTGCAGCGGGTGCGATTAAAAATGGTTTATTTTTATCTACTGCTATTAAAGTTTGAATAAATAAATTATCTGCTATACCATAGTTTAATTTATTAATAGAATTTATACTAGCAGGCGCAAAAAGCACACAATCGCAAGTCTTGCTAAAAGCTATATGATTATTAGTATTTTGCCAACTTTCATTATCTTCACATAAAATTTCATCCGCTAAAGCTTCAAAGCTAAGCTTAGTGCCAAATTTTAAAACTCCCAAACTTAGTAAAACTTTAACCCTAAAACCTTCTTTTTTTAATAAAGAAATAAGCTCATAAGCTTTATAAAAGGCTATGCTTCCACTTACTGCTAGTAAGATTGTTTTCATTTTTTACCTAGTTTTTTATAGTAAAAATCTTCTATAATTTGCGTCTTTGCTCTATTAATATACAAAGAGCCTTTTTCTACATCCTTACACACGGTGCTTCCTGCTGCGATGATTACCTCATCTTTTATCTCAACCGGAGCGATAAATTGCGTATCTGAACCCACAAAAACATTTTTACCTATTTTGGTCTTATGCTTTTTAACCCCATCATAATTACAAGTGATAGTACCACAACCTATATTAGTTCCCTCATCTATCTCACAATCCCCTAAATAACTCAAATGCCCTGCTTTAACTCCATTTAATAAAGCATTTTTACATTCTACGAAATTTCCTATATGGGTATTTTTAAGCTGGCATTTTGGACGCAAATGTGCTAAAGGTCCTACATCGCTATTTTCTACTATACTATCTTCAATCACACTTGAACTTTTGATGATAGAATTAATGATTTTTGATTTTCCCTCTATACGCACATTTTCATACACTTCACACTCACCTACAAACTCAACTTCATCTGAAATAAAAGTCGTCGCAGGCATGTGAAAAATCACTCCTTGCTTCATCCATTCTTTTTTAATCGCTTCTTGCATAAGATCTTGAGCTAGGCAAAGCTCAATTTTATCATTTACCCCCATAAAATCTTGCTCATTTACAAACACCGCATCGATTTCATAGCCCTTTTCTTTTGCTAAATAAACCGCATCGGTTAAATAATACTCTTTAGCTTTATTATCATTTTTTATCAAAGGCAACACTTCTTTTAAAATTTGTGCTTTTATAGCATAAACACCACTATTGCAAATATTTATAGCAAGTTCTTCTTTACTTGCATCTTTTGTTTCTACTATTTTTTGAATTTTATTTTCTTTTAAAACTATTCTTCCATAACTTTTTGGATCTTTTGCCTTAAAAACTGCCACATTAAAATCACTCTCATTTAAAGCTATTTTTTCCAAATCATCTGCTTTAACTAAAGGCATATCACCACATAAAATTAATACTTTTTCATGCTTACTCTCATAACCCCTTAAAGCCCCTGCAGTGCCTGGAAAATTTTGCAAGTCTTGTTCTAAAAAGCGTGTATTTAGAAAATGCTCTAAAACAACTTGTTCAACCTTTTCTTTTTGATGAGAAAGCACCACACATACATCATCACTAATTTTATATGCTTGTTTTAAAATATGTAAAATCATTGCTTTTGAGCAAATTTTTTGAAGCACTTTTGGATTTTGTGATTTCATACGCGTGCCAAGGCCAGCAGCTAAAATAAGCACAGAAATTTTCATAATTTACCTTTGTTTTAAAAATTATTGCTTATTTTAACAAGCTAAAGTAAAAATTCTTACTGATTGTTATTTGTTTTTTACAGATTTTCATTTACTTTAAACTTAAATTTATGGGGGGGGGTATAATGCTTTTTTCAATTTAAATTTACAAGGAGTAATCAAATGAAACTTTCTTATTACACAAGTAAAGTTTTAATGGGAGTTAGCATTAGTGCTTTATTAAGCAGTGCTGCTTTAGCAAAAGAGATAGTTTATGGAAATTTTTCTGATTTTTTTAACTATAAAGATGGAATTTGGAGTTTAGATTCTAAAGAAAATATAGAATTAAAAATACAACCTGGAAGCATTCAAGCATATTATGGTGGAGAAAATCATGATAAACCTATAAAAGAATTTAATATCAAAACAAGTGGTATTTTAACTATTGGAGATAAAGATAATTGGATAGATGTGGGTAGCACTTCAACTAATGAAGCAAAATATGATTTATATAGTGTTAATTTAGAAGCAAAAGAAATCATTTTAAATTCTGATAGAGCTACCTTAGAAGCAAATAAAGCTTTTAATATAAAAGGAAATGTTACGCTTAATGGTAGCTCACCTATAACAAATGATAATATACATAATGAAGAACTTGATAGACCTCTTTTAGAAGTATGAAATGGATATGGCGAAAAAGATGGCTATATGAGCATACAAGGAAATTTAAATGTAAATAATTCTTTTATTGGTATATATGATGCAAATAAAAAAGGTGGCTTGATCTCTGTAGATGGAGATGTAAATATAAAAGATTCAGCTATAGGCATAAGCACAAATAGTGTTTCAAATTTAGGTATAAACAACTATGTAGCTATAAAAACAACAGGTAGCTTTAATGAAAATATAGATGAAAACATAGTAACTGCACTATATACTAAAGATATAACAAGCATGCTTGAAACAAGCAATTTACTACCAAAAAATGTATTTTTTGAAGATACTGATTTGGCTCAATTTACAGATTATAAACTTAGTGTTTCTAATGATGGCAAAAGTCTTTTAATTAGCGGTGGTGCTAATAAAAATGTAAGAGATTTACAAAAAATATTAAAATATGAAATTGATATTAGAAAAGAAGCTTTAGATAGCTTTAATCATATAAAAGAAGATATTAAAAGAAATGAAAATTTAGAAAATTCTGGATTTGGAACCTACCAAAAACCAGGATATATTGGCGATGATGCTATGCTTGAAGCCATAGCACAAGCAGAAAAAGAACTTCAAGAACAAATTCAAAAATTAGAACAACAAATCCAAGATATAAAAGATAATGGTGGAAAATTTGATGGTAGTGATTTAGTTGAAAATATGAAAGATGTTAGCTTAGAAAATAAAAATTTAGCTGTAAATATGCTAAATAATATTTTAGATTCTAAACTTAGCAATGACGCTGTCGCAGCACTCACTCTAGATACCACAGGAAAAAATCTAAACACACTTACCACAAATACAAAAGCAAGTGCAAAAGCTATAGTAAATAATGCTCAAAATTCTTCTGTTAATTCATCTATAGGCGTGGCAAATGACCTAGCAATTGGAACAAGAATAGCAAAACTTTCAAATCCTTATCAAGATAAAGCTTTAGTGGAAAAATTTGCTACAACCCATATAGCAGCACTAGCTAATGATGTTTATAATTATTATGGAAATTCTTCATTTAATAATAGCTTTTGGGGTAATGTTTTTGGCGGTGCAAATATCATAGATGGAGATAGTGGCGCTTTATATGGATTTACACTAGGTGCTGATAGAAAAATCAACGATAGTGCTTTGCTTGGTTTTTATTTTACCTATGCTGATTCAACTATCAAAGATGGTATTATGGAACAAAAATCAGATAATTACCAATTTGGTATTTATTCTTTAATTAATCCAAACGATCAATGGGAAATCAATTTAAGAGCTTATGGGCAAATTTCTCCAACAGATCAAAGTGTAATGATGTTAAGTGATTCTAGTAATGCTAATTTTGATAGTAAATTTTTTGGTTTAAGTGCTAATGCTGGTAGAATTTTTAATCCAAATTCATCATCATTATTCATCAAGCCTTTTGCTGGTATAAACTACTATTATACACACACTCCAAGTTATAAAGAAAGTGGTATGTTTGCAAAAGATGTTCAAAGCATGACAAATAATTCCATATCTTTAGAACTTGGTGCTGAATTTAGAAAATATATGAGTGAAACATCATATTTATTTATCACTCCAAAAATAGAACAATATGTAATGAATAATGGAGATGATTATGTAGCTGGATTTGTTGGATCAAATTCAAATTTCATCATCAAAGGTAATGACAAGAAAAAAACCTATGGACAAATCATTATAGGTGGTAATGTAGATATTAACGAGCAATTTAGCCTAAACGCAGGTGTTGGAGCCAAACAAATACTAGCTGGTAAAACAGATGGTAAAAATGAAACTTATGTAAGTGGTCAAGTAGGTTTTAAATACAAATTCTAAAAATCTTTCGAGAAACTCCTTAAATGCTAGAGCAAAAACTCTAGCATTTTAAAATAAACCATTAATTCAATCATATAAATTGCATTTTTAAGAGTAAAATTGCTAAAATAGTGCTTTTAATTTTAGCTAAGGAAATATTTTGAGGGCTTTACTTGTTTTATTTTTATCAAACTTAATTCTTTTAGGTGCTGAAGCAACCATACCAACTGTAAATTTAAGTCTTAGCGCACCAAGCAGCCCTCAACAACTTGTAACAACCCTGAACATAGTCATAGTTTTGACCATACTTGCACTTGCGCCAACAATCATTTTTGTAATGACTTCATTTTTAAGACTTATAGTGGTGTTTTCTTTTTTAAGAACTGCTCTTGGTACTCAAACTATGCCACCTAACACTATCTTGGTAACCCTAGCTTTGATTTTAACTTTTTTTATTATGGAGCCAGTTGCTACAAAATCATACAACGAAGGCATAAAACCATATATCGCTGAACAAATCGGCTATGAAGAAGCCTTTGCTAAAGGCGTTAAACCTTTTAAGGATTTTATGCTAAAAAACACTAGAGAAAAAGACTTAGCACTTTTTTATAGGATCAGAAATTTAGAAAATCCAAAAACCATAGATGATGTTCCTTTAACGGTTCTAGTACCAGCCTTTATGATAAGTGAGCTCAAAACTGCTTTTGAAATAGGCTTTTTGCTTTTCTTACCATTTTTAGTTATTGATATGGTAGTAAGCTCGGTATTAATGGCTATGGGTATGATGATGTTGCCACCTGTTATGATTTCCATGCCTTTTAAATTGCTTATTTTTGTTTTAGTAGATGGATGGAATTTACTTATACAAAATCTCGTCAAAAGCTTTTTAACCTAGTAATTTAGAGTAAAAATATGTGTATTCTTATTTTTCTAAATCAAAGATTTTAAATGGCATTTGCTATCTTTGGAAAATACCTTTATGATGATCTTGCCTTCATTCTTAAAGCTCACACTCAAAAAGAAAGCAAGAAAGCTTTTAAAATCATAAAAAAATATAAAAATCAATATTATTTTTTAGGTTATATTCAATACGAATTTTATAAATATCTAGAAGATAAAAACTATAAAAGCAAAGAGCCTTTTTTATATTTTTTTGCTTTTAAAACAAGAAAAATATTTAAAAATGAAGAAAAAAAATTAGACTTTTACCCAAACTTTTCATCCAATTTAAATCAAGAAAAGTATTTTGAAAACTTTGACAAAGTCAAAGATGCCATAGCTAAAGGACAAAGTTATCAAGTTAATCTTACTCAAGAATTACATTTGCAATCAAATCTTAGTTTATATGAGAGTTTTTTAAGCCTTTATCCTAAGCAAAATACCCCTTATAAAGCTTATATGAAAAATGAATTTTTAGAACTAGCTTCTTTTTCACCTGAACTTTTTTTTAAAATCAAAAATAAAAAAATCATCACAAAACCCATGAAAGGTACAATCAAACGCTCAAATAATCCAAAAGAAGATGAAAATCTAAAAAACTTTTTAAAATGCGATGAAAAAACTATTAGTGAAAATGTAATGATAGTTGATTTATTACGCAATGATATTTCAAAACTCATCAAAAAGCATTCTTTAAAATGCAAACTTTTTAAGGTTAAAACCTACCCTACCTTACACCAACTCATTTCAAAAATAAGTGGGAAATTAAAGCCAAAAAATGATTATTTTAAAATTTTCAAAGCCCTTTTTCCATGTGGATCTATCACAGGTGCACCCAAAATAGAAACTATTAAACTCATAGAAAATTTAGAGCAAAGAAAACGCGGGATTTATTGCGGAACGATAGGTTTGATCCATAAAAACGAAGCAAAATTTAGCGTAGCCATACGCACTTTAGAGAAAAAAAATAATGATGATTTTTTAAGATATGGTGTAGGAAGCGGACTTGTGTGGGACTCACAAAAGCAAGATGAATTTGAAGAATTAAAACTAAAAAGTAAAATTTTAGAACCTAACTTTTATTTATTTGAAACAATGTATTATAAAGATCATGCTATTTTATTCTTCAAGGAACATTTAGCAAGAATTTTAAACTCAGCTAAATTTTTTGGCTTTGATACTAAAAAATTAATACATGATTTTAAAAATATACTAGAGAGTAAAGATAAAAAATTCCATTTTAAATCATTACAAAATTTTAACAATTTTGTTTTCAATCATCATTATTTTTTTACAAAAAGCAATTTTACTCAAAAAAACTCAAAAGCTATTAAATTAAAACTTTTTAAAAATGGCCTTTATGAGTTTGATTTTAGCAATATACAAGAAAATTCGAGCAAAAAACTACTCATAAGTAAAGACATCATAAAAGTAAATCTTTTAACACACCATAAAACTTCTCTGCGTAGTTTATATGAAGCAAATTCTCATCTATGGAAAGAAAATATTTGCTATGATATAGTTTTTTTTGATGAAAAAGGTTTGCTTTGTGAGGGTTCAAGAACCAACATTATCATAAATTTAAATGATGAGTATTTTACCCCTTATGCTAAAAACTGCCTAAATGGTATTTATAGACAAACACTCTTAAAACACAAGCTCATCAAAGAAAAAGATATCACTAAAGATGAGCTTTTAAATGCTAAAGAAATTTATGCTATTAATTCTTTAAGAGGCTTAAAAAAGGTATTTTTGTGAAAGTTTTGATTATAGATAATTATGATTCTTTTACCTACACCGTAGCCTTTTATTTAAAAGAATTAAACATTACTTATAAAATCATTAAAAACGATAAATTTAAAAATCCAAAAAAGCTTAAAAAATATGATTTTACCCATCTTTTAATCTCCCCTGGACCAAATTCTCCAAAAGAATCAAAGTTAAGCTTAAAAGCTATAAAATATTTTAAAAAAGATAAAAAAATACTTGGAATTTGTCTAGGACACCAATGTATAGCACATGTTTTTGGTGGTAAAATTTCTAAACTTCCAAACCCAACTCATGGTAAGGTAAAAACTATAAAATTTAAACCAAACCCACTTTTTAAAAATCTTAAACAAAATTTTAAAATTTGTTTATATCACTCTCTTTATGTTAATCATATAGGTAAAAAATGTGAAATTTTAGCCCATAGTGAAGATAATATCATCATGGCTTTAAAACATAAAAAATACGATATTTATGGAGTTCAATTCCACCCTGAAGCCATACTAAGTCAAAATGGCAAAAAGCTACTTAAAAACTTTCTTACTTTGCAATAATCTAATATTTATATTTTTTTCATTTACTTTAAACTTAAATTTATGGGGGGGGGTATAATGCTTTTTTCAATTTAAATTTACAAGGAGTAATCAAATGAAACTTTCTTATTACACAAGTAAAGTTTTAATGGGAGTTAGCATTAGTGCTTTATTAAGCGGTGCTGCTTTAGCTCAAGAAATTACTATTGCTGATGGCGATGGTAGTATGGAACAACATTTTGAAACAAATGATGGGCAACATTTTACTTTAAAAAATGATTATACTAATGGCAATTTAACCATAAATATCAACAATACAGATCTACCTAACAGCATAGCAAAAGAAGGCTATGAAGATCTTGCGACAGTGAATATTAATTTAGGTTCTAACGATCTTACTATTAAAAATATTTCACATGGAGATATTTCTACCTATGTAACAAATTATACCATCAATGCTAAAAAAACTGAAGCTATAGATGTAATATTTCAAAGCACAAATGGAAAATCTATCATTAATGGAGATTTTAGTATAAAAGGTTCATCTAATCCTACAGAAGGTGTTTTAGATGATATAAAATCTTCAGCTATTTTAATCGGCGATGGACATGGCCTACAAGGCTCTCTTGAAGTAAATGGAAATTTTACAGCAGATCAATCTACTCTATTTACTATAGGTGGTAATAAAAGTCAAAATCATATACAAGTAAATGGTAAAGCAAATATCACAAATTCAAATTTTTCCATCGGAACAACAAGTTTTGGTAATTTAGCTTTAAATAATTATGTTTTCATGAGTGCAAGTGGTGGATTTAACGAAGATATAACAAGCTCAAACAAAGCTAGTGCAAATATAAGTAAAAGTTTTGAAAGCATTGTAGGTATGAGCAATAAAGACTTAGGGCTTGATTATGAAGTTATAAGAGCTATGGATGTAAAAGACTTTGTTGATTATAAACTTTCTACTAAAGATAATAAGCTTTTAATCAATGGTGGAGCAAATGAAAATGTATTAGATAATAAAAAAGTCTTAGAAAGCGATAAAAAATATTTAACATTAGTTAAAACAGATTTAGAAAAAGCACAAAATGATGAAGGTGCTAATAAAGAAAAAATTAAAGAAGCTATTGCAAAAATTGATGAGCAAATAAAACAAATTCAAGAAATGATTAACAATGCACCAAGTGGAACAATATCTAACGATGATTATGTTAAAAATGATTCTAGTGTTTCAGTTTCTAATAAAGATTTTGTTTCTAAAATTTTAGATGGACTTGCACTCGGTAAAGATTTTAACGCAATAGGTAGTATTAAATTTGATAAAGTCGGAGAACAAGTGACAAATGATATAAAAGATTCAGCAAAGTCCATTTCAAATGTAAATCAAGCCTCATCAGGTATAAACTCGACTATCAATATATCAAATGATGTATCTATAGGTTCTCGTGTAGCTATGTTAAATAATCCTTATGGAAATTATGCCACAAAATTATCTCAAATAAGATTTGCTACTAATGATTATAGAGGAAATTATGTTGATAATTATAATAACAGCATTTGGGGTAATGTTATAGGTGGTGCAAACATCATAGATGGAGATAGTGGTGCTTTATATGGAGCTACTATAGGTATGGATAGAAAAATTAACGATGATGTTATTATTGGTGCTTATTTTACTTATGCAAATGCAAAAATAAAAGATAATCTTTTAACCCAAAAATCAGATAATTTCCAATTTGGTGCTTATTCTAATATCTATATAAGTCCAAAAGTAGAAGTTAATGTTAAAGCATATGCTCAAATTTCTCCAACAGATCAAGATATTATAAATAGAGGATTCAACACTACTAATAGTGCTGATTTTAACAGAAAATTCTTTGGTTTGAGTGCTAATATGGGGTATGTTTTTGATTTTAGCGACAATACTTTATTTATCAAACCTTTCGCTGGAGCAAACTACTACTATGCACACACTCCAAGCTACAAAGAAAATGGAATTGCGGGAAAAGATGTGAGTAGTGCTAGCAACAATTCTATCTCATTAGAACTTGGTGCTGAATTTAGAAAATATATGAGTAAAGAATCATATTTATTTATCACTCCAAAAATAGAACAATATGTAATGAATAATGGAGATGATTATGTAGCGAGTTTAAATGGAGTAGCATTGCCTAGTGTAAAAAGCGATGACAAGAAAAAAACCTATGGACAAATCATTATAGGTGGTAATGTAGATATTAACGAGCAATTTAGCCTAAACGCAGGCGTTGGAGCCAAACAAATACTAGCTGGTAAAACAGATGGTAAAAATGAAACTTATGTAAGTGGTCAAGTAGGCTTCAAATACAAATTCTAAAAAAATATTTTTTGAGAAACTCCTAAATGCTAGAGTAAAACTCTAGCATTTTAAAAATTCTCATATTCTTTAGCTATAAATACTTTATCATCTTTTATAATTAATGGGCGTTTTATGAGTGTTGGGCTTTGTAAAATCATCGCTTTAATTTCACCTTGGTTTAAATTTTGGAGTTTTTCTTTACTTAAGCCTATTTTTCTAGCACTCATACCTACTGTATTTACAAGCTCCAAAACACTTCTTTTACTAAGCCAAAAATCTAAAGTTTTTTCATCTAGTTTTTTAATGTCTAAAAATTCAAATTCAATTTGCTTAGAATTTAAATAATCCATAGCTTTTTTAACACTATTACAATTTTTAATACCATAAAATTTCAACATTTTCTTGCCTTTTTAACTAAGTCTGCTATGATAAATGCTAATTCTAAAGCTTGATCAGCATTTAATCTTGGATCACATTGTGTTTCATAACGTTTAGAAAGTTCTTCTTGAGTGATATTTAAAGAGCCTCCTACACACTCTGTTACATTTTGCCCTGTCATTTCTAAATGCACCCCACCAGGATACACTCCCTCACTCATAGCTATTTCAAAAAATGCACGCACTTCTTGGATGATTTTATCAAATTCTCTTGTTTTAAAATTACCTGATTTAACTGTATTTGCATGCATAGGATCTATGCTATAAAGTATATTAAATCCTTCTTGTTTTAACTCTTTAAATAATTTTGGCAAGGCATTTTCTATCTTATCACATCCCATACGAATGATGAAATTTAACCTTCCTGCTTCATTATGCGGATTTAAAATACTTACTAACTTTTTAATCTCATCTAAATCATAATTAGCGCTAAGCTTAACACCGAGTGGATTTTTTACTCCACTTAAAAAATGCACATGTGCTTCATCTGCTTTTCTAGTACGCTCACCTATCCAAAGCATATGTGCTGAACAATCATAAATTTCCCCGCTTAAACTATCTACTCTAGTTAAAGCTTCTTCATAAGGTAAAAGCAAGGCTTCATGAGAAGTATAAAAGGCTGTTTGAGAAAGATTTGGAGTATCGGTGATGCCACAAGCTTGCATAAAGGCTAAGGCCTGAGTGATTTTTTCACTAAGTTCATCATATTTTCTCCCAAGCTCTGCCTTTTTTAAAAAACCCAAATTCCACTTATGTACTACTCTTAAATCCGCCAAACCACCTCTTGAAAAAGCTCTTAATAAATTTAAAGTTGTAGCACTTTGATAATATGCTTCTAGCATTCTTTTAGGATTAGTTATTCTTGATTTTTCATTAAATTCAAAACCATTGATAATATCCCCACGATAACTTGGAAGTTTTACTCCATCTACTTCTTCAAAATCACTACTCCTTGGTTTTGCAAACTGCCCTGCAACACGCCCTACTTTAACGATAGGACAAGACCCTGCAAAAGTAAGCACTATAGCCATTTGAAGCATAACTTTAAACATATCTCTTATATTATCAGCACCAAAATTTACAAAACTCTCAGCACAATCTCCTCCTTGGAGTAAAAATGCTTGAGAATTTACAACCTTAGCAAGAGATTTTTTTAATTTATCCACCTCACCTGCAAAAACAAGTGGTGGTAATTTTTCTAATTTTTTAACAACATCTTGCAATTCATTTTCATCAGGATATTGTGGTTGTTGTTGAATTTTATAATTTTTCCAAGAATCTTTAGTCCATTTCATAGCTTAACTTCCTCATTTTAGTAAGCTAAAATTATACAAAATGAGCCTTAAATTAAGATTTTAAAACACTTTCAACACGTTCAAGACTATCTTGCTTATATAAAGTTAAGCGCACTATAGAATCTTCTAGTGCTAAAAGATTATGGACTTCATGAGCTTTTAGGGTTATACTATCTAATGTTTTAAGTAGAATTTTTTGGTTTAAAACTCCAAAATCAATAGAACCTTTTAATACTTGTATAGTAATATCAAAAGGTGCTTTATGATCTTTCATAAAGCTATCTTTTGACATAGTTATGCATACTTCTTTAGCATAAGCATTTTCTATTTTCTTAGTTATATTTATGCCATTTTGAATTTCTTGTTCCCAAGAAATTACTTCATATATTTGAGTTCTAAATTTCACTTTTATTTTTTAAGTTCTTTAATACGAGCAGCCTTACCTCTTCTATCTCTTAGGTAGAATAATCTAGCACGGCGTACACGACCTCTTCTTAATACAGTAATACTTTCTAAACTTTCACTATATATAGGGAAAATTCTTTCAACGCCTACATTGTTAGCGCCGATTTTGCGTACGATGAAAGTTTCGTCTACACCATTTCCTCTACGTGCTATACAAATACCTTCAAAATTTTGAATTCTCGTTTTATCACCTTCTTTAATGCGAATAGCAAGTCTTAAAGTATCTCCAGCACGAAATTCTGGAACATTTTTACCTTCAATTTGTTTTTGCTCAAATTGCTCAATGTATTTATTTTTCATAATGATATTCCTTAAAATTTGCGTTCATGCTTTTGATACAAATCAGGACGAAAATATTTCGTTTTGCAAGACGCCAAAGTAGTTTTTAAAGCTGTGATTTTAGCGTGATTTCCCTTTAAAAACTCTGAAGGTACATAAAATTTTTTATTTTCCTTTTCAAAAACAAATGGCTTAGAAAATGACGGGGCTTCTAATAAGTCATTTTCAAAACTTTCTTCACTTAAACTTTCACTATTTCCAAGAACATCTTGAATATTTCTGCTAATAGCATCACACATTACCAAAGACGCTAACTCTCCGCCTGTAAGTATAAAATCACCTATAGAAAATATCTCATTAGCAAATTCTTCCACAATGCGCTCATCCAAGCCCTCATATCTACTACATACAAAACAAATATGATCTTTCTTGCTTAATCTTTTAGCATCAGTTTGCTTAAAAATCTTAGCACAAGGCAAGAGAAAAACAAAATGAACATTTTTATCTTGCTTTTTAATATGCATTAAGCAATCATACAAAGGTTGAGCTTGTAGCAAAAGCCCTGCACCTCCTCCTATTTTATAATCATCTACTTTAAAGTGCTTATTTGTGGTAAAATTTCTAGGATTAACAAAAGCAAATTCTAATATCTCCTTTTCTTTTGCTCTTGCCAAAATAGAAGCTTTAAAATAAGGCTCAATAAGCTCTGGGAATAAACTTACAAAAGTATATTTCATGAATTTTCTAAAATATCTAAAGCAGATTGTGTGAATATTTTTTTATTTTCTACATCAACTTTTTGAATATATTTATCAATATAAGGAATATAAAAGTTTTTAACCTTCGTCTGTAGTTTTTCATCGCATTTTATACAAAATAAAAACCCTGCTCCATTTTCTAAAATATCTTCAACTACACCTAATTTTTGTTCATTTTCAAAAATTTCACAGCCTATAATATCAAAATAAAAATACTCATCTTTTTTTAACTTACAAGTTTCTTTTGTAGTTACAATAGTTTGAAAAAGAGTAATATTGGTTAAGGTTTTGGCAGCATCAATACCCTCAAAGCCTTCAAATAAAACCAAAGATCTAGTTTTATCAAAAGCTTTTATGGTGTAAATTTTTTGATTACCATCAAAAAATTTAGCACCTGCTTTAAATTGCTCATAAAAATCACTAAGATTATGTAATTTTACATAACCTTTCAAACCAACACTTTTCCCAAGTTTAGCAACTTGGACTAAATCATTCTTCAATAGCTTTTACCGTTATACGATATGAAGTTGCATCTTTAACTTTATAAGCCATAATAACTGTTTTTATTGCGTTGATTAATTTCCCATTTTTTCCGATCAACTTACCAGTATCAGTTGGATCAACATAAATGATAATTTCAGCAAAATTGTTTTCTAAATTTTGTTTTTGTATATCAACTTTTTCAGGAAAATCAACAATTAATTTTGCGTATTCTCTTAAAAAATTTTCAACCATTTTTATTTGCTTGTAATAGCTGCTACTCTATCGCTTAATTTAGCACCTACGCTTTTCCAATAAGCTAAACGTTCAGCATCAAATTTTACCACTTCAGGCTCAATCATAGGATTATAATATCCAATGCTTTCTATCCAGCTGCCATCGCGTCTTTTTCTACTATCAGTTACAACTATACGATAAAATGGTCTTTTTTTACGTCCCATTTTTGTAAGTCTGATTACTGTCATTTTAATACTCCTAAAAAAATTAAAATTTTGTTATAGATATTTTAACTCATATATCCATAAAAAAGCTTTAATTATTGTGGTCTTTTAGCTTGCTGCAACATATTCATAAAGTTTTCCATTCCTTTTTTGTTTGAAAATTTCTTTGCCAATTTAGCTGCATTACTAAATTGTTTTAAAAAGCGATTTACTTCCATTTGTGATAAACCAGCGCCCTCTGCAATACGACGTTTTCTTGCATTGTTTAACAAATCAGGATTTTCTCTTTCTTTTAACGTCATTGATGAAATCATTGCCTTAATATGAATAATTTCTTTAGAATTATCCAAGTCAATATCTTTAATATTTGCTGCCATGGATGATAAACCAGGTATCATACCAATAATTGATTTCATACTACCAAGTTTTTTAACACTTTCCATTTGATTTAAAAAATCATTAAAATTAAATTCACCTTTTTTGATTTTTTTATTAAGTTTTTTTGCTTCTTTTTCATCAATAATGGCTGCAGTTTTTTCGGCTAAAGTCGCTAAATCACCCTCGCCCATAATACGATTAACAATTCTATCAGGGATAAATACTTCTAAATCAGCTACTTTCTCACCAACGCCAATAAATCTTAAAGGTACACCAATTTGTTTAGCTATACCTAGCGCAACACCACCTTTAGTATCTGCATCAAATTTACTTAAAATAACCCCTGTAATTTCTAAAGCTTCATTAAAGCTACTTGCGGTTTTAACGCCATCTTGACCACTCATAGCATCAGCTACATAAAATACTTCATCAGGACTTAAAATAGCTTTTACCTCTTTAAGCTCATTCATTAAAGCAGTATCTATAGCTAAACGGCCGGCAGTATCTACAAGTAAAACATCATACATGGAATTTTTTGCTTTTTCTAAAGCTTGTTTAGCTACATTCAAAGGATTACTTTCATTTTCTATGAAAAACAAATCAAGCTCATTAGCTTGGGTAAGTTGTCTTAGTTGCTCTACTGCAGCTAATCTTTGCAAGTCACATGCAGCAATTAGTACTTTTTTATTTCTTAGCTTTAAATAATTAGCAATTTTTACCGTAGTAGTAGTTTTACCACCACCTTGCAAACCACACATCAAAACAACCGTAGGTGGCTTACTAGCAAATACAAAACCTTGATTTTTACCTTTAATACTAAGAATTTCTTCTAAATTTTTCTTAATTGAGTCTAAAAATTGTTTTTGACCTATACCATTAGTCTTTACATCATTTTCTACTAAAGTAAGCAATTCTTTAGTAACTTTATGATGCACATCTGCTTTTAAAAGGGCTTTTTTTAAAGTGTCAAGAGCGTTTTTTAAAGCTTTTTCATCGTCAACAAAACGAAGTTTATTAACTGCGGATTTAAATGACTCACTAACTATTTCAAACACTTTATTTTCCCTTTATTAAAATTTTAAAAAGCTAAATTATAAACCCTTTTAGCTTTAAACGCCTTTAAAAATTTAAATTTTTTATTTCAAAACCGTAAGCATTGAAGCTCTCATCAAGCAAGGCTTTAAATTGATAATCAAAAATATGCGTTTCATAAGAATGCAAATACATTCTTGATGAACTAATTTTTGCATATTTTTCATCACCAATAATACCATGTTTTATATGATTTAAATGCACTCTGATTTGGTGTGTTCTACCTGTTTTAATGACTGCTTTTATTAAGGTTTTTTTAGCATTTACCATTAAAGGTATAACCTGGGTATGGGCTTCTAAACCAAATTTATCAATTTTACTAAAAGCTCCGGATTTATTTTTTATAGTAGTTATTTTTTCACAAATTTCAAGTTCTTCAGCAATTACCCCATCGACAATAGCCAAATAACTTTTATAAACATTTTGTTTTTTGTACTCTTGAATACATTTTAGTCTAAATTCCTCATCTTTGCTTAAAAGCAAAACCCCGCTTGTTTCTTTATCAACTCTATTGACTAATTTAGCATTATAAACACCTTCTAATTTCTCGCTAATTTCCCCATAAGGCTTATTTAAAGCTATGATTTTATCATCTTCAAAAAGTATTTTTGCTTTTTTTATTTTTTGCACAACAAATCTTGTTTTTGAACTCATCAAAGCTCTAGCTATAACAACCTTTTTTCCCATAGCAAAAACACAGCCTTTATCAATCAAATCTTTTGCTGCATTATTGGAAATTTTTTCTTGCATTGCAAGCAATTTATAAGCTTTTTCTTGCATCTAAACCTTCTTTTATACTTAATATAACTTCATTTAAATCATTTTGCTCTTTGACTCGTGCTTGTGATAATTTTTGCCTTAAAAAATCATTTATATCTTTTACACTCTCACAAATATACAAATCATCAACTTCTTGATATAAACTTTCTTGATTAAAATAATATTTCCCCGAGATAATAACATTATTCCATCTAGCCGCTTCTATAGGATTATGCCCACCTATATTATTTACAAAAGAGCCACACAAAAAAACCACATCACTAATCTTATAAAAATTTTCTAGCTCACCCAAAGCATCTAGCAATAAACACTTAGTCTTAAAAAAATTTGCAAAATCATTTTCGCTTAAAGTAAAGTCTGAAAATTTTTGCATATTATAATGATTTTTTTGGCAAAAATCTTTTAAAATCCCCTCAACCTCACCAAAACGCTCTGGATGCCTTGGAGCAATAATCAATTTATCATTTTCTTCTAGTTTAATCTCATCAAGTAACAATTGCTCTTCATTTTCATGCGTACTAGCAAATATAATAATCCTGGCTTTAGGTTTGGAATAATTTTTCATTTGTCCTTGTTTTATATTAGCTTTAATATTTTTATACACTATAACATTTCTAGCGCCTAAATATTCTAACCTTTCTTTATCTTTTTGACTTTGTGCAAACACAACATCAATATATTTAAAAATTAAACGATAAAAAAAGCTAAAACGCTTGTAGTTTTTTAAAGATCTATCGCTAATCCTAGCATTTAATAAAATAACTTTTGCATTATAAAATTTAGCCATCAATACAAGCATAAGCCAAAGCTCTGCTTCAAAAATAATCAAAACCTTACAAGGCCTAATCCAAAAAGGCACAAAAATTTCAAATGGAAAAAAATTTACTTTTTCAGAATGTCTTGAAGCTTCGCAAAAACCGGTTTGAGTAATGGTTGAAATTTTACAGGCTGGAAAAAGTTTTATTAAAGGAATAAGGCTTTTAATCTCACCAAAAGAACAAGCATGAAAATATACATCACCTTGTTTTTGTTTTAAATTTTTGTGAAGAAAAAATCTTGATTTTAATGATACTTTATACTTTTCCTTACAAAAACTTAAAATCAATAGAAAAGGAGCCGCGATTATATATACAATCACAGCAAAAATATAATAAAAAAAAATCAATTTTGATTTTCTTCTTTTTCTTTGTATAAAATTCTTCCACAATGTGGACAAGTTATGATTTCATCACCTTTTAAAACTGCTAGATAAGTTTTATCATAAATTCTCATAAAACAGCCATAGCAAGCATGTTTTTTTACAGGAACTACAGCACTATTTCCCGCCCATTTTCTAATTTTTTCATAAAAAGTTAAAACTTTTTGATTTATTTCACCCATTAGTTTAACTTTTTTATCATAAATTTGCAATCTATCTTTTTCAATATCTACTAAAACAGTTTTAGTTTGAGTATCAATTTGATCCACTTCATTTTCAAGTTCACTTCTTTTAGCTTGCAATTCTTGTATGAATTTTTCTTTATTTTCTAAAATTTTATCTAATCTTTCTATTTCTTCATTTGCTGCATCAAGTTGCTCTTTAGCTATATCTTCTTCGATTTTTAAAGCATTTGCTTCTTTTTCAGTTTTTACTGCAGTACTTTTTTTAGCTATTTCTTTGATTTTTACACCAAATTCTGCAATATGATTATTGTTTTGAATTTTTTGATTTTCTATATCTTTAATATCTTTCTCAAAACTAGCAATTTCCTCTTCAGTTTTATCGAGCAAACTACGCTTTTCTTTTAAATCTTTTGTAGCATCTTCTACTTTATTTGTAAAACCATCAAGTTCTTTATCAATTTGTGATAAAGTTATAAGTTGTTCTAGGTATTTATTCATTGAATTTTTTCCTTAAAAATATTGAAATGGATTTTTTGAAACTAATATTATAACTTCTAAATGAAATTTTTGCAAATCTTTTGCTAAAATTTCACTAAAACAAGATTCGCTTTCATAATGCCCTATATCAATCAAGCTAAGTTTATTGTGATAACTTTCCAAAGCTTGGTGGTATTTAAAATCTCCACTTAAAAAACAATCTGCCTTAACACTAGAAATCAAATCTCCTCCACTACCTGTACATATTGCTAAAGTTTTAATTTTCTCATTACCCGCATTTACAACTCTTATATAATCAAGCTTTAAACTTTTTTTCACATGGGTAATTAAATCACTAAATTTAAAATCAATATCGCAATAAATCAAAAACTCATTTTGCTCTTTGATTTTAAAACCTAAAATTTCATTAGCAAAATAAGCATTTAAATGACTTAAATCAAAATTCGTATGCATAGCAATTAAGGCTATATTTTTTTGCATCATTTTAATAAGAATATTTTGTGGATAAAACGCTCCATTTAAACTTTTTAAACCTTTAAAAATCAAAGGATGATGAACTATAAATAGCGAATTTTCACTCGCATTCTCAATCAAATGCATATCTACATCAAGAGTAAGATAAATTTTGCTTACTTCTTGTTCAAAATCTCCAAGCAATAAGCCACTATTATCCCATGAACTTTGTGTAGAAAACGGACTAATCGTATCTAAATACTCATAAATTTCTTTAATTTTCATCTAAACTTTCTTTATACACCAAGGCACAATTTTTAGATAATTCTCTAATTTTTAACATAAAATCTTGTCTTTGAGTAACAGAAATAGCCCCTCTTGCATCAAGCAGATTAAAAGTATGAGCTGCTAGCATACAATAATCATACGCAGGTAAAGCAAGTTTTGCTTCTAAAGCATTTTTACACTCATTGTAAGCATTTTCAAACTGAATGTTTAAAGTTTTTACATCGCTTACTTCAAAATTATATTTACTAAACTCAAACTCACCTTGCTTATGAACATCTTTATAGGTAATTTTTTCACCGTTAAATTCATTCCAAACTATGTCATATACATTATCAACATCTTGCAAATACATTGCAAGTCTTTCCAAGCCATAAGTAATTTCAGCACTTACTAAATCTACGCTTATACCGCCAACTTGTTGAAAATAAGTAAATTGTGTTACTTCCATACCATCAAGCCAAACTTCCCAGCCTAAACCCCAAGCACCTAAACTTGGACTCTCCCAATTATCTTCTACAAAACGGATATCGTGAGATTTTAAGTCAAAACCTAAATTTTCCAAGCTTTTTAAATATAATTCTTGGATATTATCAGGACTTGGCTTCATTAAAACTTGAAATTGATAATAAGCCCCTAATCGATTAGGGTTTTCTCCATACCTTCCATCTGTTGGTCTTCTACTTGGTGCAACATAAGCTGCAGCCCACGGTTTTTTACCTAAGCTTCTTAAGAAAGTTGCAGGGTGAAAAGTCCCTGCTCCCGCAGGAAAATCATACGGTTGCATAATAGCACAACCTTGTTTTTGCCAAAATTCTTGTAAATTTAATATCATTTGAGAAAAAGTCATTTTTCTTCCTTTAATTCCTCTGGCTTTTCAGATGAGTTTGCGTATAGCTCTACTGTTTTATTCCACATCATTTTATATTTTCTTTTTAGAAATTCTACTTCATTATGAGCATATTTGAGTTGCTCGTTAAGATTTTCAATAGTTTTTCTATCTTCATCATAAAGTTCTTGCATAGAATAAAGTGCATCTTTTAAAAATTTATTTTCACCCTTTAAGGCTTCTAAGGTTTCATCTTTAGCATCAAGTACTTTTTCATGTAGATTTAAAATAGTTCCTATGGTTTTTTCAACAAAACTTTCTCCTGCTAAAGTCATAGAATTTACTATAGCTGGTTGCTTTGAATTCATCGGCACAACACTAAAAGTACCTTGATTTGCTTCAATATAAATTTTACCCTCTTCTTCTTTGAATTTTAAAGCTCCATTTGCCATCATTCCTTTTACTACATCTTCAGATAAATGCACCAATTGACAAAATTCCTTTAATTCCAAGTAAGTTTGCATACACTCTCCTTAAAGAAAAACTTCAATCGCATTTGAATCTTGAATAAGTTTTTCTTGCTGTTTTTTTCTATCTTCTAATAGTTTTTGAGCTAAACTCTCATCTTCGATAGCTAAAATTTGAACCGCCAAATAAGCTGCATTCATTGCACCTGCTTTACCTATAGCCAGAGTTGCTACTGGAATTCCACTTGGCATTTGAACCGTAGAAAACAAAGAATCCATACTTGCTAGATTACTTCCTGGCATAGGTATACCTAAAACAGGTTTTGTTGTATGAGCTGCCACAGCTCCAGCCAAATGTGCTGCCATCCCTGCTGCTGCAATAAAAACTTTCGCGCCTTTTTCTTCGGCATTTTTGATATATTCTTGCGTTCTTTGAGGGCTTCTGTGTGCTGAAGTAATTAAAGCTTCGTATTTTACATCAAATTTTTCTAAAACACCCAAAGCTTCTTTTACGATATCATAATCGCTTTTACTTCCCATTAATATAGAAACAAATTTCATTCAACACTCCTTCTTAAAAAGCTAAATTCTGGAAGCTTAAATGGTAACGTAATTTCATTTTCATTACCACTATGAATTTCGCTAAAATCTTTATTATTTTTAGCTAATAATTGCTTAAAAACTATAAATTTTTTACCATCATTTTCATAGATTAAGCCTAGTTTATTCTCCCCTAATTCTATATTAGAATTAACCGGAGCTAAAATTTCGTATTCTTTTCCTAGCTCTATTTTACCTTTACATTTGAAAAATTCCCCATCCTCGCTAATAGCATGCACTTGATGCGTGCCTTCTTCTATGCTTGTATTATGGTTAATTGAATCAGTTTTTTCATAAGCCCTTGAAACCAAATATCCATCTGTAAAACCTCTATGTTTTAAAGTATGAATTTCTTTTTCATATTTGCTCGCATCGAAAGTATTTTGCAATACATCTTCTACTGCCATTTTATAAGTTCTTGTGGTTAAAGCAGCATAGTACTCGCTTTTTGTTCTTCCTTCAATCTTAAAAGCATGAATGCAGTTTTCTTGCATAATTTTTTGAATATATGAACTTAAATTTAGATCTTTGGAATTAAACACATGTGTACCATTTTCATCTTCTTCTAATCTAAAAAGCGTATTGGTTTCTGAATTTTTTGCATACAATTCATAATTAAAACGGCAATCGTTTGCGCAAGATCCACGGTTACTCATACGTCCACTTTGCACTGAGCTTATTAAACATCTACCCGAATAAGCAAAACACATCGAACCATGCACAAAACTTTCAAGCTCAATATCGCAATTATTTTTTAAATCTTTTGTGTCTTTTAAACCAAGTTCTCTTGCTATAACAACACGCTTAGCTCCCATGTCTTTATAAACTTGAGCATCTAAATAATTTAAAATATTAGCTTGGGTTGACACATGTAGATTAATTTCAGGCGCAAGATCTTTAACTAAACGCATAGCACCCACAGAAGCCACTATAAAAGCATCAGGCTTCATTTCTTTTAATTTTAAAATATGCCTTTTTAAACCCTCAATTTGTGAACTAAAATGAAAACCATTAATAGTTACATAAATTTTTTTTCCTCTTGTATGAGTATAATTAATAGCTTCTTTAAAAGTTTCATAATTAAAATCTCTAGCAGTTCTTGCTCGAAGTGAAAAATTACTCACGCCTGCATAAACAGCATCAGCTCCATAAGCCAATGCTATTTTTAATTTTATAAAATTACCTGCTGGAGAAACTATTTCAGGAATAATCATTTTTTTCCTAAACTTGCGATTAAGGCCTCGATATCATCATTACTTACAACATCTGTAGTTGTATCGCCTTCAATGTGAACAGCAGAACCAACACGTTTTTCATCATCAATTTTACCTTCAAATAGACTGCTCATATATCTACTCAAGGCTCTCATAACATTAATAACACGCTCAATTTTTTGACGATGAATATCTTGATATTGCATTGCATCCATTGCCATCATAACCTCATCTTGTCCGGTTTGCAAGCAACCAGTTATCTCATCGATAATATTTTTAGCATCATTATTAATATCAATAGCTTCTTTAAAGCTAGCTACATTAGGAAATTTTGTATTTAATTTTTCAAAAATTTCTATATTTTTATTTAAAGCATCACTAATCACACAAAGCTGATTTTCCGAATTTGCAAAAAAATCATTGATAACTTCTAGTTTTTCCATCATTTCAGTTGCTTTAATCTCGCTATCTCTTGTCACATCATCAAGTTGATGCACAACTTTATGTTCTTTGCTAGGTGGTGGTGGTGGCCATGCCATATCCGCTCTTGCTTTATAATCACCACTAATCATATCACTAACTATTTGTTTATTTTTTTCTTCATCTTCATAGTCTGTTTCAGGTTTTACTTTTGCACTTTCTTCTACAGAATCAAGATCTAAGTCTTCAGCACTATTCATTAAAGCATCTAATTCTTCTTGAGTCATTGTCACACCTTTTTTTATATAATAAAAAACTAATGTGAGATTATATTACAAAAAAATATAAATCAATATTAATTTTAGTTTTTTTATATAAAATAACATTTTTTTATATTTGACTATAAAAAAAATATTAATTTAAACTTAATTTAAAAAAAAGATACTACAATCTTAAAAAATAAATTAATACCTATTAAAAAAGGAGAAAAAAATGGGTAAGTTTGTAAATAATATTGATGAGTTTTTTAGCTATTGCCAAGAGCATGAAGTTTTATTTGTTGATTTTAGATTTACTGATATGATAGGAACTTGGCATCATATTACTTACAATATAAAAGCGGTTGATGATAAAACTTTTGAAAATGGAATTCCATTTGATGCTAGTTCTTTACATGGATGGCAACCTATAGAAAAATCTGATATGATCTTAAAACCTGATGTTGAAAGTGCTTTTTTAGATCCTTTTACAGCAGATCCTACTATCATAGTAATTTGTGATGTATATGATATTTATAAAAATCAAATGTATGAAAAATGTCCAAGAAGTATTGCTAAAAAAGCCATACAACATTTAAGTACAAGCAATATCGCTGATACAGCTTATTTTGGCCCTGAAAATGAATTTTTTATTTTTGATAATGTAAAAATCGTTGATTCTTCTCATTGTGCAAAATATGAAGTAGATACTGAAGAAGGTGAGTGGAATGATAACAAAGATTTTACAGATAGCTACAACAGTGGACATCGACCAAGAAATAAAGGTGGATATTTTCCTGTAAGTCCTATTGATTCTAGTGTGGATATTAGGTCTGAGATGGTACAAGTTTTAGAAAGAGTGGGTTTAAAAACTTTCGTACATCATCATGAAGTAGCACAAGGACAAGCTGAGATTGGCGTAGAATTTGGAAATTTAGTTGAAGCTGCTGACAATGTGCAAATTTACAAATATATAGTAAAAATGGTAGCACATTTAAATGGAAAAACAGCAACCTTTATGCCAAAACCACTCTATGGGGATAATGGAAGTGGTATGCATGTACATATGAGCCTTTGGAAAGATGGGGTAAATTTATTTTACGATAAAGAAGGCTATGGAAAACTAAGCGAATGTGCGATTAACTACATCGGTGGGATTTTAGCTAATGCTAGAAGCGTGGCAGCCTTTACCAACCCTAGTTCAAATTCATATAAAAGAATAGTTCCAGGTTTTGAAGCTCCTTGTATATTGACTTATTCTTGTCAAAACCGTTCTGCAAGTTGTCGTGTGCCTTATGGTATTAATGAAAAAAGTGCAAGGGTTGAAATAAGATTTCCTGATAGCACTTCTAATCCTTACTTGGCTTTTACAAGTTTATTGATGGCAGGACTTGATGGTATCAAAAACAAAACCATACCAGTAGGCCCAATGGATGAAAATTTATTTGCACTTACTTTAGATGAAATTAGAGAAAAAGGGATCGAACAACTACCTCACACTCTAAGAGGCTCTTTAGAAGCACTCATTAGAAAAAATGCCTTCTTAAAACCTATAATGAGTGATATTTTTATTGATGATTATCAACATATGAAATTTGAAACTCAAGTTTGGCCTGTAGAGGCTAGACCAACTGCTTATGAGTTTAAAACCTGCTATTCTTGCTAAATTTTGATGCCATTTGGTATCAAAATTTAAAAGACAATAGTTTTATTTTCATAAATAAAAATTCTATCATCAAACACCAAATCCAATGCTTTAGAAAAAACATTTTTCTCTACATTACGACCAGCTTGCTGCATAGCTTGCCAAGAATACTCATGTGTTACTGGTATAACATCTTGAGTGATAATTGGCCCCTCATCAAGATTATTGTTGACAAAATGCGCAGTTGCACCAATGATTTTAACTCCCCTCTCATAAGCTTGCTTGTAAGGATTTGCACCAATAAAAGCAGGTAAAAAAGAATGATGTATATTAATAATCCTTCCTTCAAAACGCTCCACAAAAGATGGAGATAATATCCTCATGTACTTTGCTAAAACAATATAATCAAACTCATATTGACTTAAACATTCTAGTATCTTCTCTTCATGCTCTTGCCTACTTAAATCTTGCGCTAAAACCGCATGAAAAGGAAGGTTAAATTTATCCACCAAAGGCTTTAATACATCATAATTTGCAATCACTGCTTTGATATTTGCATTAAATTCACCACT